>DASUON010000427.1:0-2616 GCA_036276615.1 Burkholderiaceae bacterium | reverse complement strand
GAGCCGCAGGGCACGCAGATGATGATGCGCGGGCTGGGCTTGAAGGCCGAGCGGGGGTGCACCATCTTGATGAACTGCTTGAGCATCTGCTCGGTGACCGTGAAGTCGGCGATCACGCCGTCCTTCATGGGGCGGATGGCGTCGATGTTGCCGGGCACCTTGCCCAGCATGGCCTTGGCTTCCTTGCCCACGGCCTGGATGGTCTTCTTGCCTTGGGGGCCACCTTCGTGGCGGATGGACACCACCGAGGGCTCGTCCAGCACAATGCCTTTGCCGCGGACGTAGATCAAGGTGTTGGCGGTGCCCAGGTCGATGGCCAGGTCGGTCGAGAAGTGCCGACGGAGAGATTCAAACATGACTGACAACGTCCTGCGTTGGTGCACACCGGGCGCGGGTGCCATTCGGTGCGATACCGGGGGATGAACTGGGGAATGTGGTGCGGGTGGGGGCCGACAATCCGCCCCACCTTCAAGAGGGCAGATAATACCGCACCCCTGCCACCCAGGCATTGATTCTGGATGGCGCTCTCGGTTCCCCTCATCGGTCGAACCCCCCTTCAGATTCCGAAAATCCATGGCCCTCACCGCCCAAGACATCACGCGCATTGCCAACCTGGCGCGCCTGGAGCTGGATGCCGAGCACAGCGAACGCATGCTGCACCAGCTCAATGGTTTTTTTGACATCGTCGAGCAGATGAACGCGGTGGACACCACCGGCGTCGAGCCCCTGGCCCACCCCACCGCCGTCATGGAACGTGTGGCCCTGCGCCTGCGCGACGACGTGGTGAGCGAGCCCAACCAGCGCGAGGCCAACCAGCAAAGCGCCCCCGCCGTCGAGCGCGGGCTGTTCCTGGTGCCCAAAGTGATCGAATGAGTGCCCCCATGAGCAAAGAACTCCATCAACTCGGCGTGGCCGAACTGGCCGCCAAGCTGGCGGCCCGCGAGGTGTCCAGCACCGAAGTCACCCGCCACCTGCTGGCCCGCGCCCAGGCCCACCAAAACTTGGGGGCCTACCTGGCCCTGAACGAAGACGCCGCGCTGGCCCAGGCCCAGGCCGCCGATGCCCGGTTGAGCCAAGGCGAGCGCACCCCGCTGCTGGGTGTGCCGCTGGCGCACAAAGACATCTTCGTCACCCGGGATCTGCCCACCACCGCGGGCTCCAAGATGCTGGAGGGTTACCGCAGCCCCTTCGACGCCACCGTGGTGGCCAAGCTGGCCAACGTCGGCATGGTCAACCTGGGCAAGCTCAACTGCGACGAGTTCGCCATGGGCTCGGGCAACGACAACTCGGCCTACGGCCCGGCCCACAACCCCTGGGACCGCAGCCGCATCCCCGGCGGTTCGTCCGGCGGCTCGGCCGCTGCCGTGGCCGCACGCCTGGTGCCCGCGGCCACCGGCACCGACACCGGCGGCTCCATCCGCCAGCCCGCTTCCTTGACCGGCATCACCGGCATCAAGCCCACCTATGGCCGTTGCTCGCGTTACGGCATGGTGGCCTTTGCCTCCAGCCTGGACCAGGCCGGCCCCATGGCCCGTAGCGCCTTGGACTGTGCGCTGCTGCTGTCGGCCATGGCCGGGCCGGACCTGGACCGCGACTCCACCTCGCTGGACCACCCGGCCGAGGACTTTGCTATCAATTTGGGTGCTTCTTGCGCTTATTCTGAAAGCGCTGGAGGTCAAAAAAGCTTGCAAGGCTTGCGCATTGGCCTGCCCAAGGAATTCTTTGGCGACGGCTGCGCCCCGGGCGTGCAGGCCGCGGTGCGGGCCGCGCTGGCCGAGTTCGAGAAGCTGGGTGCCACGCTGGTGGACATTTCGCTGCCGCGTACCGAGCTGTCCATTCCCGTGTACTACATCATTGCCCCGGCCGAGGCCAGCTCCAACCTCAGCCGCTTTGACGGCGTGAAGTTCGGCCATCGCGCCGCGCAGTACACCGACCTGGCCGACATGTACAAGAAGTCGCGCGCCGAAGGCTTTGGCCCTGAAGTGCAAAAGCGCATCATGATCGGCACCTACGTGCTGAGCCACGGCTACTACGACGCCTATTACCTCAAGGCCCAGCAGATCCGTCGCCTGATTGCGCAGGACTTCCAGCAAGCCTTCACCCGGTGCGACGTGATCGCCGGTCCCGTGTCGCCCACCGTGGCCTGGAAGATCGGTGAAAAGTCCGACGACCCCGTGGCCAACTACCTGGCCGACATCTACACCCTGTCCACCAGCCTGGCCGGCCTGCCCGGCATGAGCATCCCCGCCGGGTTTGGCGAGCACGGCATGCCCGTGGGCCTGCAACTGATCGGCAACCACTTCAAGGAAGCGCAGCTGCTGGGCGTGGCCCACCAGTTCCAATGCGCCACCGACTGGCACACCCGCGCACCGGCGGAGTTTTCAGCATGAGCACCTCGTCCAAATCCCTTCTTGTGCAGGGCTACGAAGTCGTCATCGGCTTCGAGACGCACGCCCAGCTGTCCACCGCCAGCAAGATCTTCAGCCGCGCGTCCACCGCTTTCGGCGCCGAGCCCAACACCCAGGCCTGCGCCGTGGACCTGGCGCTGCCCGGCACCTTGCCGGTGATGAACAAGGGCGCGGTCGAACGCGCCATCCAGTTCGGGCTGGCCGTGGG
>DASUON010000426.1:0-4795 GCA_036276615.1 Burkholderiaceae bacterium | reverse complement strand
CAAGTCGGTCGGTTTGGGCGCATCGTTGCGCAGCCGCCCAAGCCCGTTGCAGAAGCTCCGGTGGCCAAGGATGTGGTTTCCAAGCCTGCGCCCACCAAAAAGGCACCTGTTCGAAAGCCGTCCTCTCAAAAGCCCGTTACTCCTTGAGGCACACACATGACTTCTGCACGTTTTTTCATTCCAATGGCCGTTGTCGCGGGTGTCATGGGGTTGGCCCCTGCGGCGTTTGCTCAGCATGAGCCGGGAACCTCTCCCGCCGTGGCGGCCAAAGTCATGCTGCGGGGGGATGCCCACGGCATCCGCATTCCGGAAATGCGGGCGGTGCGGCGCAACGATGTGCTCAGCGTTCAGGTGGATTTGCAGAACATGGGCAACACCGATCGGGTGATGTTTTACCGCTTTCGCTGGATTGACAACGTCGGCAACCAAGTGGGCGATGGTGAATCGTGGAAGCAACTCACCGTTCTCGGCCAAGGCATGCAAACCATCAAAAGTGTGGCCTTGACCCCTGTGGCAGTGGATTTTCGTCTTGAAATGAATGTTGAAGGGCGCTGACCCGGCGACCGTTTGATCTGAGGAGATCGTATGAAAAAAAGTATTTTGAGCATTGCGCTGCTGGCTGCTTCCTCCGTTTTCATTTCGGCGTGTCAGCCGACCATCAGCTCTCCCGTGGTTCGGCTTGACCGACAAGTCAATTACGGTGATGCCAAATCGGTGGAGCTGGTGACCAACGAATTTGGTTCCACCGACCTTCAGATGATTGCCGAGAAAATGGTGGGCAGCTTGCTGGAAACCGGAATTTTCCAGGGGCGCCCCACGGTGACCATTTCCACGGTCAAGAACAAAACCAGCGAGTACATCGACACCACCAACGTGATGAACTCCATCCAAACGGCATTGGTGAAGTCCGGGAAAGTACGCTTCACGCGATCCATCAACGAAATGCAGGCGGGTGTTGACGAGCTTCAGCGTCAGAACCAGAGCGGGCTGTACAAACAAAACACCACCGCCAAGGTGGGCAACATGAAAGCCGCCAAATACTCCTTGGAAGGCGAGTTGACCAGCATCGTCAAGCAAAGTGCCTCGACCAAGGATGTGTTCTACAAGTTCACCCTCAAGATGTTCGATGTCGAAGAGGGCACGATCGAGTGGCAGGAAGAAAAAGAAATTCGCAAAACCAGCAAGCGCTGAAGCAAAGGGGAGTCCGCAATGATTCGACGTGATTTTTCCGTGCTGGGTGCTGCCGCGTTGCTGTGCACCACTTTTCTGCCAATCGCCAATGCTCAGAACTCAGCAAGCACAGCCCGGATTGCCGTGACTGACTTGGCGTACACCGAACGGGTTTCCCAGTACTTTGAGGCTGCAACTTTCCAAGAAAAGGGGCAGATGCATGCAGGGGTGTACCACGCGTCCGCCAGTTATCAGGCCAGCGGGACGTATGTGGCGGGAACCTACAGCTACCTTGAGCAACGGGAGTTGGGCTCGTTCACCAACGACATCAAAGGGGCGTTGCTGCGGGGCACCCATTTCCATTTGGTGCAGGGCAAGGGATTCGATGCGGGTGCACCTCAGCCCACCAAGGCGGAGCAGGCCCTGAATCAGCTGCAAACCGGAAAAATGAGCAAGCCGGTCCGCCAGCCCGAAGTCAAGGACATCATTGCCCGGATCAAAAAGGGTGAATTCAATGGTGCAGACTATGTGCTGTTTGGCACCTTGTCCCACATTGAGTTCAGAGACCAGTTCTCTCCTCTGCAAGGGACCACCAGCGCCACCATGCAATATGGTCTTGATTTGCTGGCGGATTTTTCGTTGATCCACACCAAAACCTATGAAATCAAGGCCGCATTCTCGGCCCAAGGTTCTGGGAACGACACCAAGATCTACTCGAATCGGGGAGACATCCTTCCACCCAATCGGGCCAAGGTGATGCGAGAAACCTCCCAGAGCTTGGCCCAAAACGTCTACGACCAACTGGTGTCGCAGCTGGGTTTTTCCGATCCAGGCATGGCTCGCGGGGTACGGCCCGGGGTTCAGGTGGTTCCGGGCCAGCCTGTGCCGCTCAACGCCTATCCGGTCGACAGGCCGCCGCAGCCAGCCGATCAGGTCATGATCATTCGCTGAGTGCGCACAGGGGCCGTGCGGCGGAGGGGGGCGGTCGCGGCGCTCCTGGCACTGCTGGTCGGCTTGGGTGGCTGTGTGTCGTGGTCACCCATCCCACCCCGTGGTGCCCAGCCCCCTTCGGTGCAAGCCCCATGGCACTGGAACGCGTTGCCGTCAGGCGCTGCTTCGACCGCGCCTGACGCCCCCACGGTGTGGGCTTTGCAGCGGCCCGCGTTGACGGGCGATGCTCAATACCGGGTGTTGATCCTGCCCGGCTCGGGTTGCACGGCATGGCAATCCATCGCCTCGCGGTACACGGCCGGGCTGCTTCACGCCGAGGTGACGTTGCTGCACAAGCCGGGCGTGGACTTGCATGCACCGCAGGTGCAACCCCCGTGTTCGTCCGAATGGGCTCGGCGTGAGTCCTTGGCCGCTTGGCGCAATCAGGCCCGGCAAGCTGTGGCGGCGTTGGCGCACGTGTGGGCCAAGGGCCCTGCCTTGCCCACGGTGTTGGTGGGGGTGTCAGAAGGGGCCGAGTTGTTGCCAGCCCTTCAGGCCGAACTCAAAGGCCCCCTCGCGTTGGTGCTGGTGGGGTCATCGGGGTTGGATCCGCGAGATCAAGGCGCAGCACAAATGGCGGCCCACGGTGCCGAATCCGAATGGGCCCAACTGGCCGCAGCCATTCAGTCCACGCGCGCGGATGGTGACGTCTTGCATGGGCGCCCCCTCCGATATTGGCGAGACTTCTGGCATTGGCCGCTGATGCAGCCCTTGCTGGACTCGTCTTGGCCCTTGCTGAGGGCGTGGGGAAGTGAGGATGCTTCTGTGCCCTCCAGCGCGTATCAGGCGGGGTGGGGGCGGGCTGAACATCGTCCCATTCCTTGGTGTGATTTGGTGATCCAGCGGGGCGACCATGGCTTGCAGCGCCCAGACCTCGATGGCATGCAACAGGTCTGGGTGCGCCTGGAGTCTTGGGCGCGTTCCGGTGCTGATACGGCAAGCCTGTGTCCGTCCCCATTGACCCGGGTGGAATGAACGTGCTTGCCGAGCCAGAAGCCAACAGGCGTCCAGACCTCAGGGCAGCGCAGCCGGTGTGCCCAGGTAAGACGTGGACAGTCGCTTGAACTGCCCCCCATCGGTGCTGATGCTGGTTTGACTGGAGTGTCCGGGGCTGAACACCGCCCCCACGCCTCCGGCGGCCACCAGCGCGGCGGTCTGGGTCAGGAAGTACTGCACGCGGTTGTCGCGGAAGGCGTTGGCTGCGCCTCCCGGCGTGGTCGAGGGCACGCCCAGCGGCGTCTGCCACCACAACACCGGCAACCCCAAACCCTGGTGGTAGAACGACACCTGGGCCAGGTGAGCCGCGAAGGTGTTGCCGTTGGGGTTGGTGTCGTCCCAGTACACGGGAAGGCCCACAGGCCGATCGCAGCCGGCACCCGCGCCGGTGTAGGCCACTTCAAAACAGCCGGCGTCCCGGTCCGAGGTTTGCATCACCACAAAGTCGGCGGTGGCCGCACCCACGGCCTTGAGGTGGTTGAGGTCGTTGCCTGCAATGGACGGCCACATGGACGGTGGAAATCCCACATAGGCATTGGGCGCCAGCGTGCGGGCCATTTGCACCAGGCAGTTGCCCACCCCGGCCACGGTGTTGGGTTGGTTGCTGCAATCGCTGTTGACCCCGGCCACATGGGCAAATGGCTGTGTCGGGTCTTTGGCTTGCTGGTAGGCGTAACCCCAGAAGTCGGGCTCCAGGTTCACCAGCACGGGTTTGCCGTAGGCCTTGATCTGCTGGTACATCACCCGCACGTTGTCCCAATAGCGGGTCATGAAGGTGCTGTTGGTCAGGCCCTGGATGTTGCCGTCGCCGTTGGTGGCCATCTGGTACAGCGTGAACATGGGCACGGCACCCACGGTGTCAGCGTTGGCGGCCACCACCTGCACGTAGGCCCCATCGGGGCTGTTCCACGAGCGCCAATCTCCCCCCGCGCTGGCGCCCACCAGGTACTGGTCCCAGATGTCGGGCTGCAGGCCCTGGGCCTGCACGTTGCTCACCGAGGTGGACCCCAGCCCCACCAGGAAGCGGCGGGGTTTGCGCAGGATGGCGCTCAGCAGCCCGGGGCGCTGGGCCAAGGCCGTGGTGCCGACGCTGGCATGGCATGCCGTGGGGAAGATGGCACAGGCGTACTGGCCCACGGTCCCCAGCGCCAGGCTTTGCGGCACGGCGGCACTGATCTGGCTGACGGCGAGCACCGAGCCGTCGGTGCTCACGGCCAGCGCCATGTCCGTTCCGCTGTAGCTGCGGTAGGTGTAGGACCCCCAGGTCTGCTGCGTGGAGGCGGAGGCCGCAGGAAACACCAACGGGTAGGCGGTTTGCGCCCAATCCAGGAATTCCGTGGTGGAAGGGGTGCGGGTCGCTCCGGCGCTTTGGGCACGTTCCAGCACCCCACTGGCGGCGTGGGTGCCCGTGGCGGGCACGGCCCGGCTGAAGAACGAACGGGTGGTCGGGTCCGTGGGGGTGACCGGGGTCGGGGGCGTGGTGGTGGTGTCGGTGGTGCCTCCGCCACCACCGCACGCGGCCAGGCTGGCACAGACGGCGACAGAGGTCAGCCAGAAGCCGACGCGAGGGGACAGGGAGAAGGTGGGCATGGAAAGGGTGTGTGGCGTGCCAAGAGGGTGAAGGGTCCGTCATGAACCC
>DASUON010000425.1:0-4228 GCA_036276615.1 Burkholderiaceae bacterium | reverse complement strand
CTGCATGTAGGGCCACACGTCGGCCAGGGTGCGCAAGCCGCCCGAGGGTTTGAAGCCCAGCACCGCCGAAGCCCCCAGGGGCAGGGCCTGGGCGCGGGCCTGCAACACGGCCAGCATGGCCTGGGCCGCGGACAGGCTGGCGCCTTGCGGTGTTTTGCCGGTGCTGGTCTTGATGAAGTCGGCCCCGCAGGCCAGCGCCAGCTCGCTGAGCTGGGCCACCCGCTCGGGCGAGGGCAGTTCGCCCGTTTCCAGAATGACCTTGAGCAGCAGGCCGGGGCTGGCCTGGCGCACGGCCAGCAGCAGGCCACGGGCCGCCGCCAGCGCCGCCGCCGAGGCCTCTGCCCCGCACAGCGCCTGGTAGGGCAGCACGCAGTCCACCTCCTGGCCGCCGCTGCGGGCGATCAGGTCCACCTCGGCCAGCACTTCGTCCACCCCGCCCTGGCCGGACGGGAAGTTGACCACCGCCGCCACCCCCACGTGCAGGGGCAGTTGCTGGCGGGCGTGGGCCACCAGGCGGGGCCACACACACACGGCGGCCACGGGGGGCAAGACCCCGTCCAGGCCGCGGGCCTTGTGGCACAGGGCGTCGATGGCGGCCTCGTTGCTGGTGGTGTTGAGGTCGGTCAGGTCCAGGCAGGCCAGCGCCGTGGCGGCGGCCTGTTGGCGCTGGGCCGGGGTGTCCAGGTTCACCATGTCAAACCCTCCACCACGGCGGTCAGCACGCGGGCGGCGTTGTCGCCCGCCAAGTTGGCCTGGGCCAGGGTGTGGGCGTGGCTCAGGTTTTCGTTGGACAGGCCCGCGCCCATGTTGGTCAGCAGCGAGATGGCCAACACCTTCAGGCCCGCGTGGCGGGCGATGATGGTTTCGGGCACGGTGCTCATGCCCACGGCCTGGGCACCCAGCAGCGCGGCCATGCGGATTTCAGCCGGGGTTTCGAACTGGGGACCCACGAACCAGGCGTACACGCCCTGGTGCAGGATGACGCCCAGCGCCTGCGCGGTGGCCACGGCCTGGGCGCACAGTGCGGGGTCGTAGGCGTCGAGCATGCTCACAAAGCGGTCGTTGCCGGGCTCGCCAATCAGCGGGGAGCGTTGCGAGAGGTTGAGGTGGTCGCTCAGGGCCATGAGGCTGCCGGGGGGCATGTCGGCGGCGAGGCTGCCGGCGGCGTTGGTTTGCACCAGCACCTCGCACCCCCAGTCGCGCAGGGTGCGCAGGGGCAGCTTCATGCCGTCGGGCTGGCCGGTTTCGTAGGTGTGTTTGCGCCCGGTCAGCACCACCACCTCGTGCGGGCCCAGGCGGCCCCACACCAGGTCGCTGGCATGGCCTTGCACGCTGGGCAGCGGGAAGCCGGGCAGCTCGGCATAGGGGATGCGAACGGGGTCCTGGATGTGGTCCACCACCCCGCCCCAGCCCGAGCCCAGCACCAGCGCCACGCGGGGGCGGGCCTGGGGCAGGCGTTGTTGCAGCACTTGCAAAGCGGTGGAGGCGGTCATGGTGCGTCGGCTTTCAGGGAGTCGGTCAGGTGGTCGGGGCCAAAACTGTGGGGCAGCAGGGTTTGCAGCGTCAGTCGGGCTTGCACGGTCTGGGCGTTGGCCACCCACACCGGCGTGTGCGGGGCGGCAAATTCGCGGATTTTCTGGCGGCAGCCGCCACAGGGGGTGACCCATTGCGCGCCGGTGCCCACCACCAGCAGGCCACGGATGTGCTGCCCGCCCGCGGCCACCATGACGCTGATGGCCCCGGCCTCGGCACACACCCCTTCGGGGTAGGCGGCGTTTTCGACGTTGCACCCGGCATGGATGCGCCCGGTTTCGTCCACCAACGCCGCCCCCACCTTGAAGCGGGAGTACGGGGCGTGAGCACGCTGCTGCACCGTCAGGGCCTGGGCCCACAGGGCGTGGGCCAGGGCCTGTTCGTCGTCGTCCAGGTAGAGGGGGGTGTCGCTCATCAGCTGCGTTCCTTCACATAGGGGGTGCCCAGGGCCTTGGGGGCCACGGCCTTGCCGATGAAGCCGGCCAGCAGCACCACGGTCAAGCCATAGGGCAGCGCCTGGATCCACTGCACCGGCACCTCGCCCACCACGGGCAGGGACACGCCTTGCAGACGGATGGCCACGGCATCCAGAAAACCAAACAACAGGCAGGCCCACAGCGCCCCGGCGGGCCGCCATTTGCCAAAGATGAGGGCAGCCAGCGCCATGAAGCCCCGGCCCGCGGTCATGTTGGGCACAAAAGACGCGCTTTGGGCCAGCACCAGGTAACACCCGGCCAGCCCGCACAACAGGCCGTTGAGGCTGAGGGCGGCGTACCGCATGCCCTGCACCGACACGCCCGCAGCCTCCACCATGGCGGGGTTTTCACCCACGGCCCGCAGGCGCAGGCCAAAGCGGGTGCGCCACAGCAGGAACCACACGGCGGGCACCATCAGCAAGGCCAGGTACAGCAAGGCGTTGTGGCTGAGCAGGCCCTGCCCCAGCACCGCACCCAGCCACGGAATGCCTTGCAAGGCGGCCACGGCCTGGGGCCACAGGGTGCCCAGGCGCACAGCGTCACCCAGGGGCGGCGTCTGCCCGCCCTGGTGGAACCAGGCAGCCCCCAGCACCGCGGTGAGCCCGGCGGCAATGATGTTGATGGCCACGCCCGACACCACTTGGTCGCCCGTGTGGCTGACACAGGCCACGCCGTGCAGCCACGACAGGGCCACGGCCACCGCCAGCGCGGCCAGCACGGCCCACACCAGTTGCCCGCTGAGGGCACCCGCAGCGGCGGCGGCAAAGGCGGCGGCCAGCATCTTGCCTTCCAGCCCGATGTCCACCACCCCGCTGCGCTCGCTCAGCAGCCCGGCCAGAGCGCAAAACATCAAGGGTGCGGCCACGCGCAGGGTGGAGCCCAGCAACGAGCCCAGCATCAACTCATCCATGCGACACCTCCGCCCCTGCAGCCTGCCCGCGGCGGGTCCACCAGCCCAGGGCCCGCGCCAGCCACGGGGCCAGCACATAGGCCATGGCCCCGGAGAACAGCACGATGAAACCTTGCAGGGTGACCACCATGTCGCGGGTGAAGCCTTGCACCTCAAAAGCCACCTCGGCCCCGCCCTGGAACAGCGCACCGAACAGCAGGCTGGCCAGCACGATGCCCACCGGGTGGTTGCGGCCCATCAGCGCCACGGCAATGCCGGTGAAGCCCGCGCCCGCCACAAAGTCCAGCAGCAAGCGGCCCGACACCCCGGCGATTTCGTTCACGCCCACCAGCCCGGCCAGCGCCCCGGACAAGGCCATGGACCACATGACCTGCTGGCGCGCATCAATGCCCGCATACTGCGCCGCGGTTTCGCTGGAGCCCACGGCCCGCAGGCGGTAACCCGAGCGCGTGCGCCACAGGAACAGCTGCACCCCCACCGCCGCCAGCACCGCCAGCAGCACGCTGGCGTTGAGCGGGGACGAGGGCCACTCCACCCCCACCCAGGCCAGCATCTCGTGCATGCCGGGCAGCTTGGCCGAATCGGCAAAGGTGGCGCTTTCCACCGCCATGGAGCCGGGCACCTTGAGCCAGTTGACCAGCAGGTACACCAGCAAGGTGGACGCCAGGAAGTTGAACATGATGGTGGTGATGACGATGTGGCTGCCGCGGTAGGCCTGCAGGTAGGCGGGCACCGCCGCCCACAAGGTGCCGAACAGCGCGGCGGCCAGCACCATCAGCGGCAGCATCAGCCACGCGGGCAGGTGGGCCGACCACCACAGCGCCACCAGCCCGGCCCCCAGCCCGCCCAGCACGGCTTGGCCTTCGCCGCCGATGTTGAACAGCCCGCCATGGAAGGCCACGGCCACAGCCAGGCCGGTGAACACAAAGGTGGTGGCGTAGTACAGGGTGTAGCTGAGGTTGCGTTGCGTGCCCACGGCCCCGTGGACCAGGGCGGCCAGCACCTCTGAAGGGCTTTGGCCCACCAGGGCCACCACGCCCCCGGCCACCAGCAGGGCCACGGCCAGGTTGACCAGCGGCAGGGCCACCACATCGGCCCAGCGCGGCAAGGTGTGGGGATGGCTCATGCGGCAGATCCTCCGGCCATCATCAGGCCCAGGCGGGTTTCGGTGCATTCGGCCACCGGCAGCTCGCCCGTGACCGCCCCTTGGCACATGACCACCACGCGGTCGGACAGGGCCAGGATTTCGTCCAGCTCGCTGGACACCAGCAGCACCGCGCAGCCCGCTTCACGCAGGCGGCGCAGCTGG
>DASUON010000424.1:0-14921 GCA_036276615.1 Burkholderiaceae bacterium | reverse complement strand
CCACATCGGGCTCGCCCTGCAGCACATGGCGCACGCCCCTGAAGCGGGGGTGTTCAGCCCAATGCGCCAGACGGTCCGCTGCGGTGGGGGCCGTGAGGTCCACCCAACCCACCACGGCCCGAATCCGCGGGTCTTGGGCCGCCATGGCCAGCAGGTCGGCGTTTTCGGCTTCGATGGTGCGGGCCTGCACGGCCACACACCCGCTCACCCCGGCTTCGGTCCAACCCGATTGGGCATCGGCGGCCAAACGATCCCGCTGCAAGACCCCGAGGTCGGGGGTGATCCAGGGATAGTCTTCGGGCCGATAACGCCAGAAGTGCTGATGGCTGTCGATCTTCATCACGGCAGGGCTTGCGGACGGTGCTGGTACTGCGCCAACGACTCCGCCTTCATTTCGATGGAAAAGCCCGGGCGGCTGGGCGGCATGTAGGCCGCGTTGCGCACCACGCAGGGATCGACAAAGTGCTCGTGCAGGTGGTCCACGTATTCGATGACACGGCCCTCGCGGGTGCCCGCAATGCACAGGTAGTCGATCATGGACAGGTGCTGCACGTACTCACACAGGCCCACCCCCCCGGCATGCGGGCACACCGGCAGGTTGTGTTTGGCGGCCATGAGCATGACGGCCAGGATTTCGTTGACGCCGCCCAGGCGGCACGAGTCGATCTGCACCACGTCGATGGCGCCGCGCATGATGAGCTGCTTGAAGATGATGCGGTTCTGGCACATCTCGCCCGTGGCCACCTGCACCGGGTACACCCCGGCACGGATGACGCGATGGCCTTCCACATCGTCCGGGCTGGTGGGTTCCTCAATGAACCAGGGCTGGGCAAACGCCAGCTGCCGCACCCAATCCACCGCCTGGTCGACTTCCCACACCTGGTTGGCGTCGATCATCAGTTTGCGATCAGGCCCCAGCACCTCCCGGGCGATGCGAAGGCGGCGGATGTCGTCCTCCAGGTCACGCCCCACCTTGAGCTTGATGTGGTTGAATCCCGCATCCACGGCCTCCTGGCACAGTCGGCGCAGTTTGTCATCGTCATACCCCAGCCACCCCGCTGACGTGGTGTAGCAGGGGTAACCTTCGGCGCGCAGCGTTGCGATGCGCTCGGCCTTGCCCTGGGCACGCTGGCGCAACAGCGCCAGTGCGTCTTGCGGGGTGATGCAATCGGTGATGTAGCGGAAGTCGATGCAGCGCACCAGCTCTTCGGGTGACATTTCCGCCACCAGTTGCCACAGGGGCAAGCCCCGCATCTTGGCCCACAAGTCCCACACGGCGTTGACAACGGCGCCCGTGGCCAGGTGGATGGCCCCTTTGTCAGGGCCGATCCAGCGCAACTGGCTGTCGGAGGTGATGAAACGCCAAAAACGCCCCATGTCCTCGACCACCCAGTCCATGTCCAGCCCCACCACCAGGTGGCGCATGGCCTCGATGGCGGCGCAGCAGACTTCGTTGCCGCGCCCAATGGTGAAGGTCAACCCATGGCCCTGCAGTGTCGGATCGTCGGTTTCCAGAACCACATACGCTGCCGAATAGTCGGGATCGGGGTTCATGGCGTCCGACCCGTCCAAGCGGGTGGAGGTGGGGAAGCGCACGTCCAGGACGCGCATGGACCGGATGACAGTCATGGGTGAAAGCGATTTGAAAAGTACGGAAAGAACTCAGGCGTCGACAGTGCGCTGCATCTGCGTGCCCAAGCCGTCAATGCCCAGTTGCATGACTTGCCCGGCACGCAGGTAGGTGGGGGGCTTCTTGCCCATGCCCACCCCCGGTGGCGTGCCGGTGGAAATGACATCGCCCGGCTGCAGGCTCATGAACTGGCTGAGGTAGCTGATGAGGAAGTCCACCCGGTACACCATGGTGCGGGTGCTGCCGTTTTGCTGGCGCTGGCCGTCCACGTCCAGCCACATGCCCAGGTTGTGGGGGTCGGGCACCTCGTCGGCCGTCACCAGCCAGGGGCCCAGGGGGCCAAAGGTGTCGCAGCCCTTGCCTTTGTCCCAGGTGCCGCTGCGGTCCAGCTGGTACTCGCGTTCCGAGATGTCGTTGATGACGCAATATCCCGCCACATGCGACAGCGCATCTTCCTGGCGGATGTAGGCACCGCCGCGGCCAATCACCACGCCCAGCTCCACTTCCCAGTCGGTCTTGAGCGACCCGCGGGGAATGCGAACGTCATCGTTGGGGCCGATGATGGCGCTGGTCCATTTGTTGAAGACCACCGGCTCGGGAGGCACCTGCATGCCGCTTTCCGCCGCGTGGTCGGAGTAGTTGAGGCCGATGCAGACGAACTTGCCCACACGGCCCACACAAGGCCCCAGACGCAAGCCTTGTTGCGGCGCCCCATCCACCAGCGGCAGGCTGTCGGGGTCCACGGCTTTCAGGCGCTCCAGACCCTCGGGGCACAACACGTCACCCGCGATGTCGGTCACCAACGCGCTGAGGTCCCGCACACGGCCTTGAGCGTCCAGCATGCCGGGTTTTTCGTGGCCAACGGGGCCATATCGCAACAATTTCACTTGATTTGCCTCTGGGGAAAGAAGAAAAGAGAGGGAATCACCCCCGGTGGCAGCCCCCGCAGGGGCCGTCACCACAGGCGATCAGTCGTACAGAACCGCAGCCACCTTGGGGTCGTTGATGTTGGTCTTGTCGTAGTAGTAGAAGCCGGTGTCGATGATCTTGGGCAGCTTCTCACCCTTGATGGCCTTGACCGCTGCTTCCACCGTGCGGTAGCCAATGCCCACGGGGTTCTGGGTGATGGAGCCGGCGATGGTGCCGTCGTTGATCATGTCCTTCTGGGCCTTGCCAGAGTCGAAGCCGATGATCACCACGCCGGTTTTCTTGGCTTCCTTCATGCCCTTGCCGGCACCGATGGCCCCGGGTTCGTTGGTGCCGAAAATGCCCTTGAGCTTGGGGTGGGCCTGCAACAGGGTCTTGGCGATTTCAGCCGACTTGAGCTGATCGCCGCCGTACTGGACATCCACCACCTTGATCTTGGGGTACTTGGCCTTGATCTGGTTCAGGAAACCGTCGCGACGGTCCACGCCGGTGCGGCTGGTCTGGTCGTGGGCGATCACGGCCACTTCACCTTCGCCGCCAATCTTTTCGGCCAGTTTGTCGGCGGCCAGGGCCGCGGCGGCCACGTTGTCCGTGGTGGCGGTGGTGACGGGAATGTCGCTGTCCACACCCGAGTCAAACGCAATGACGTGAATCTTGGCGGCCTGGGCCTTCTTCAGCAGAGGCACGGCAGCCTTGCTGTCCAGCGCGGCAAAGCCCAGCGCCTGGGGTTTCTTGGCGATGGCGGCCGACAACATGTCGATCTGCTTGTCCACCTGCTGCTCGGTTTCAGGTCCCTCAAACGACACCTTGACCTTGAATTCCTTGGCCGCCTGATCCGCCCCTTGCTTGACGGCCTGCCAGAACTGGTGATTGAACCCCTTGGACACCAGGGGGATGTACACCTCCTGGGCATTCACGGCCGGGCCAAAGCCCGCCAATGCCAGCACGGCGGACAGGGCCACGAGTTTGCGTTTGGTGATCATGAAAAGTCTCCTTTGATTGAACGCACGCTGAGAAAACAAAGCACGGTTGAAATGCGCCGTAACGGCCCCCGCAATCAGGACTTGTTGCGCCGCAGGTTGTCGGTGTAGACGGCCAAAATGATGATCAGGCCCGTCAACACCATCTGCCACTCCTGGGCCACCGACATGATGCGCAGCCCGTTGATCAGCACACTCATGATGAAAGCGCCGATCACCGTGCCCAGGATGGTTCCCACGCCCCCACTGAGGGACGTTCCGCCAATCACCACGGCGGCAATGGCGTCAAGTTCGTAGCCCTGCCCCAGCGCAGGCTGGGCCGAGTTCAGGCGGGAGGCAATCAGCAGCCCCGAGATGGCGCAAATGCCCCCGCTGAAGGTGTAGACGACCACCTTCCAGCGATCCACGTTGACGCCCGACAGGCGCACCGCCTCTTCGTTGCTGCCCAAGGCAAAGGTGTAGCGCCCCAACAGGGTTTTGTTGAGCACCAGCGACGACACCCCCGCCACCACAAAGAACACCAGCACCCCGGTGGGCAGGGGCATCCAGTCGCCAAACACCGAACCCAGCGAGATCTGGTCGAAGCCCTCCACATCGTTGAAGTAGATGGGACGGGTCTGGGTGATGATGAGCGACAGGCCTTTGAGCAGCATCATCATGCCCAGCGTGGCAATGAATGGCGGCACCCGCAAGCGCGTGATGGTCAAGCCGGAAATGGCCCCCACCAAGGCCCCCACCACCAGGGTCAACGGAATCCCGGCCCACATGGGCAAACCCATGTTGACCATGAACACCCCGCCCATGACGGCGCAGAACGTCATCAGCACGCCCACCGACAGGTCAATGCCCGAGGTGATGATGACGAAGGTGCTGGCAATGGCCAGCACCCCGATGACCGTGGTGGATTGCAGGATGCCGATGATGTTGTCCTGCGTCATGAACGCATCGGGACGCAACACCGAGAACACGGCAATCAGCGCCACCAAACTGGCAAAGGCCAGCAGCTTTTGCTTGGCCTGGCCCGACCAGGCGAACTTGACGGGCGATGGCTGGGAGGAAGAAGCGGGAGTGGTCATGAACAAACGGTCAGAAATGGCTTGAATACAAAGGGGTGGGCACTCAGGCCAACGCGGTGCGCTGCGTGGCCAGCGCCATGATTTGCTCCTGGGTGGCGGTGTCGCCCGGCAGTTCGCCGGTGATGCGGCCTTCACACATCACCACCACCCGGTGGCTCAGCAACAGCACCTCAGGCAGCTCGGACGAAATGACCACAATGGCCCGCCCTTGCGCCGCCAACTCGTTGAGCAGGTGGTGGATCTCGGCCTTGGCCCCCACGTCAATGCCCCGGGTGGGTTCGTCGATGAACAACACCTGGCAATCCCGCAGCAGCCACTTGGCCATGACCACCTTTTGCTGGTTGCCCCCGGACAACAAACGCACCGTCTGGTCCAGCCCCGGGGTTTTCACCCGCAGCTTCTTCACCAGCTCGTGGGCGTGCTCGCGCATGGCCTTGTGGTGCAGCCAACCCACCCCACGCTTGAAGCGGTGCAGGCTGGCCAAGGTGACGTTGGCCTCCACATTCATGCCCGTGGCCAGGCCCAGCATCTTGCGGTCCTCGGAGAGGTAGCCAATGCCCGCTTGCACCGCATCCTTGGGGGAGCGGATGTCGATTTTTTGACCATCCACCCAGATGTCGCCGGACTCGCGGCGGTCGGCCCCAAACACCAGACGGGCCAGCTCGGTGCGCCCCGCCCCCATCAGGCCGGCCAGGCCCACGATCTCGCCTCGCCGCACCGTCAGGCTGGCGTTTTGCACCGCCCGGCCCCGACTCAGGCCCTTCACCTCCAGCAGCACGGGGTTGCCGGACGTGTCAGGCACCTCTTTGACATGGGCTTTGATCTCCCGCCCCACCATCATGGCCACCACCTGGGGCATGGGCGTGTCGGCGGGCACGGAGGCGATGGTCTTGCCATCACGCATCACCGTCAGCCGATCGGCAATGCGCTGGATCTCATCCATCTTGTGGGAGATGTAGACAATGCCCACCCCCTCGTCACGCAACTGCCGGATGACCCGGAACAGTTCCTCCACCTCACGGGTGTTGAGCGCGGCGGTGGGCTCGTCCATGATGAGCACCCGCGAACGGAACGTGAGCGCCTTGGCAATCTCCACCATCTGCTGGGCCGCCACCGTCAAGCCCGATACTTGCGCAGCCGGGTCAAGCTTGACGTTCAGGTGCTCGAACAGCACGGCGGCGTCGCGGTTCAGGCGCCCCTCGTCCAACCAACCCCAGCGGTGAGCCTCCCGCCCGATGTACATGTTCTGCGCCACCGTGAGGTGCTGCGCCAGGTGCAACTCCTGGTGAACAATGCCCACCCCTTTGGCCTGGGCTTGCGCGGGGGTGTGAAAGTCCACCTCCTCGCCTTGCACCCACAACCGCCCGCTGTCCTTGCGGTACACACCGGCCAGGATTTTCATCAGCGTGGACTTGCCCGCACCGTTCTCCCCCATCAGGGCATGCACTTCACCACCGCGAAGGTCGAACGACACATCGTCCAACGCGACCACACCCGGAAAGGCCTTGCCCAAGCCCTCGGCCCGGATCAAACACGCTGCGTCTTTGGCGTCCATGACTGCTTTGATGTGTTGACTGCGATGCGGCTTCAGATGGTGACGCCACCGTCCACCAACAGCGCCTGCCCTGACACAAACCGCGACTCGTCGCTGGCCAGGTACACCACCATGGGCGTGATGTCATCCACCGTGGCCAGACGCCCCATGGGCTGACGGGCAATGAAATCCTTTTCAGCTTGCACCGGATCAGCGGCGGACGCAATGCGGCCACGCAAAGAAGGTGTATCCACCGTGCCCGGACACAGCGCATTGGCACGCAAACCCTGCTTCACATAGTCCGCCGCCAGCGACTTGGTCAACCCGATGACCGCGGCCTTGGTGGCCCCATAGGCGCAGCGGTTGACAAACCCCTTGATGCTGGACGCCATGGACGCCATGTTGATGACCGACGCCGTGCCACCCGACTCCGCCACGCGGGCCAGCATGCCCGGCAGCAAGGCACGGGTGACGCGGTACATGCCGTGCACGTTGATGTCGAAGCTGCGCATCCAATCCTCGTCCGACCCGTCCAGCAGCGTGCCGTTGGTCACGATGCCCGCGCAGTTGAACAACACATCCACCGCACCCACGCTGGCCGCCACCGACTGCACCTGGGCATCGCTGCACACGTCCATGACCTGCACGGCTATGGCGGGGTGTTCGTAGGCCAGCGCCTGCAGCAACGCCGCATTCACATCGGTGGCCACCACCCGAGCACCTTCCTGGGCACAGGCAATGGCACTGGCCCGGCCAATGCCCTGCGCCGCGGCGGTGATGAAAACGGTTTTGCCTGCAAGTCTGTCGTTGGCCATGTGAGTGTTTGTATATGAACTGTTGATTCACTGATGAAAATCATAAACACCACCAACCATCAAAAACACCCAGGAAAACCCTATGGCCATTCAGAACAAGCAAACTTTGAAAACATCAGCTAACCTGCCACCCTGTTCATCACCGATGAACCTGATCATTCACCACTGATTTTCATGAGCGACGTCAACGCATCCACCTCCCCCGCCGAGGCAGCGGACAAGTACCGGGCACCTGCCCTGGACAAAGGTCTGGACATCCTGGAACTGCTGGCCAGCCAGCCCCAAGGCCTGACACGCGCCGAAATCGTCAAGGAAATGGGGCGTGGCCCCAGTGAGATCTACCGCATGCTGGAGCGGCTGGTGGCCCGGCAGTACGTGCGTCGCAGCGCCGGGGGTGACCGCTACGCCCTGAGCCTGAAGCTGTTTGCGCTGGCCAACATGCACCCCCCGCTGAGTCGGCTCATCAATCAGGCGCTGCCCATCATGGACGAGTTCTCGCGCCGGGCCGAGCAGTCGTGCCACCTGGGTGTGTACGACCGGGGCAACGTGCTCATCAGCGCCCAGATGAACAGCCCACGGGGCTGGAGCTTTTCCGTCCAGCGCGGCAGCCGGGTGAGTTTGCTGGACACGGCTTCGGGCCATTTGCTGCTGGCCTTTGCCGACCCCGCCAGCCGTGACCGCATGCTGGCCGAACACCTGCCCTTGCAAGGCGAAAAACAGATCGACATGCCCGCCCTGCTCAACACCTTGTCCATGGTGCGACACGACGGCTACATCGACCGGGACAGCGCCCAGACCTTCGGGGTGACGGACATCGCCTTCCCCATCTGCGGCCCCGATGGCAGCGCCCTGGCGGCCCTCACCTGCCCCTACATCCGCCTGATCGACGGCTACATCAGCCCACCGCGTGAGCAGGTGCGGGAATACCTGCGCGAAGCCGCGGCCGCCCTGTCGCTGACCGACGGCGTGGCCGAGTTCCAGAAGAACATGCGCTGAGATGTCCTTCTCAGGGCCGCGCCAGCGCGTCCCGCACGGCGGGCAGTTGGCGTCGAGACACGGCCAGCAACTCGGGCACCCCCTGCACGCGCAAGGCCCAGCCTTCTCCGCCCTCGGCGGGATCGTGGTGCTTTTCCAGCGCCCGGATGGCGTGGCGGGCCACCAGCGCGTTGCGGTGGATGCGCAGCCAGTGCTCGCCATGGCGCTCTTCGAATTCGGCCAGCGAACCGTCGTAGATCAGGTTGCGCTGCGCGGTGCGAACGGTCACGTACTTGAGTTCGGCCTTGAGGTACAGCACCTCCATCAGCGGCACCCGCTCGGTGCGGCCCCGGTCGTGGATGACGATCACATCCCGCGCCAATGACACCCCTGAATTTGAAGAAAAATCAGGCTCTACCGCTTTGTTCAATTGAACACTTCGCTCTGCTTTTTTAAGCGCTGCCTGCAAGCGCTCCAGGCGCACGGGTTTGGTCAGGTAGTCCACCGCGTCCAACTCGAAGGCCTGCACGGCGTGCTCGGCATGGGCGGTCACGAACACCACCGCGGGCGCGGGCGTCAGCGCCCGCAGGGTGTGGGCCAGCTTCAGGCCATCGGCCCCGGGCATGTGGATGTCCAGCAGCACCACATCACAACGCTGCCCAGCCAAGGCGGCCAGGGCCGCCGCCGCATCGCCCGCCTCGGCCACCACGGTGGCCCCCGGTTCGCGGCAGTCGCCCAGCAAGGTGCGCAGGCGCTGGCGGGCCAGGGGCTCGTCGTCCACCACACACACGTTCAACACGGTCGTTGGCAAGGTCATGACAAAGGCACCTCCAGGCGGGCTTGAAACACCCCATCAACCTGCGCCGTGCGCAGGCTGGCTTGCAAATCGTGCATCAGCGCCAAGCGCTCTTTCACGTTGGACAAGGCCAGCCCCATGCCCGGCTCGCCGGACCCGGCGGGCACGGTGTTGGTGACCTTGATCAGCACATGCTCTCCCCGACGCTGGGTGCTGATGCGGATGTCGGCCCCCTCAGCGCTGGGTTCCACGCCGTGCTTGACGGCATTTTCCACCAGCGGCTGCAGGATCAGCGGTGGCAACCGGGCGCCGTGGGTGGACGGGTCCAGCGCCCACTCCAGCCGAAGGCGAGGACCAAAACGCACCTGTTCGATGGCCAGGTAACGCTCGGCCAGCTGCAGCTCTTCGGCCAGCGTGGATTCGGTGTGGGGGTTGGCCAGGGCACTGCGGAACAGCTCGCTCAGGTCTTCCAGCATGGCCTCGGCCCGCGCGGGTTCGGCGCGGATGAGGGCAATGGCGCTGTTGAGGGTGTTGAACAAAAAATGCGGCCGAATGCGCGACTGCAACTCGGCCAAACGCGCCGACGTGCCCGCAGGCAACTGCGCCCGCGCCCGCCACACCAAACCGGCCACCAGCACCCCGGCCATCAAGGCCCCGGCCAGCACACAGGCCAGCCACCGCGGCCCAGGCGTCAGCCCCAACCACATCAGCAACGCTTGCGCAAACGCCCCGGCCACCGCGCCCAGGCCCACGCCCACCGCGGCCTGTACGGGCATGGACCACCGCCCCAAGCCCTGTTTGAGCAGGCAGGCCGTGGTCAACCACAGCAACACCGCCGTCTGCGCCGACACGCTCCAGGCCAGCAACTCCAGCAGCCCGTCCCACCCGCTGGGCGGGACAAACAGGTTGCCCACCCCCACCACCGCCTGCACGAACAACACCGCCCGCAACACCACGCCCACATGGCAGGCGTCAAACACCAAGGGGCGCTCCACGCCCGCCGCCCAGGCGTTCGGCCCGGGCACGGGGTGCAGCGTCGATAAAATCTCGGTGTCTTTCATGGGGCTCCCGGTCGGGTGCGTGGTGCACAGCAGGATCGTGATCAATTGATTATTGGTCAGACACGCCCCACAAGCCAGCCTACACCATGTCCACCCCCAACCAACTCGACACCAAATCCCAAGCCTGGTCCGCCCTGTTCTCCGAACCCATGAGCGAGCTGGTCAAGCGCTACACCGCCAGCGTGTTCTTCGACAAACGCCTGTGGCAAGCCGACATCCAGGGCAGCCTGGCCCATGCCGAAATGCTGGCTGCGCAGAACATCATTTCTGCAGCAGACTTCTCAGCCATACAAAGCGGAATGGCCCAAATTTCTTCCGAAATTGAGGCGGGCACCTTCGAGTGGAAGCTGGACCTGGAAGACGTGCACCTGAACATCGAAGCCCGCCTGACCCAACTGGTGGGCGACGCGGGCAAGCGCCTGCACACCGGCCGCAGCCGCAACGACCAGGTGGCCACCGACGTGCGCCTGTGGCTGCGCAGCGAGATGGACATCATCAGCGGCCTGCTGACTGAGGTGCAGGCCTCGCTGGTGGACGTGGCCGAGAAAAACGTGGACGTGATCCTGCCCGGCTTCACCCACCTGCAAGTGGCCCAGCCCGTGAGCTTTGCCCACCACCTGCTGGCCTATGTGGAAATGTTTGCCCGCGACGCCGAGCGCATGGCCGACGTGCGCCGCCGCACCAACCGCCTGCCGCTGGGCAGCGCCGCTTTGGCCGGCACCACCTACCCGCTGGACCGAGAGCGCGTGGCCCGCACCCTGGGCATGGTGGATGACGCGGGCAACGCCCAGGTGTGCCAGAACAGCCTGGATGCCGTGAGCGACCGCGACTTCGCCATCGAGTTCTCCGCCGCCGCCAGCCTGTGCATGGTGCACATCAGCCGCCTGAGTGAAGAGCTGATCGTGTGGATGAGCCAGAACTTTGGCTTCATCAAAATCGCCGACCGTTTCACCACCGGCAGTTCCATCATGCCGCAGAAGAAAAACCCCGACGTGCCCGAACTGGCCCGCGGCAAAACTGGCCGTGTGGTGGGCCATTTGATGGGCCTCATCACCCTGATGAAAGGCCAGCCCCTGGCCTACAACAAGGACAACCAGGAAGACAAAGAGCCGCTGTTCGACACCGTGGACACGCTCAAGGACACGCTGCGCATCTTTGCCGAAATGATCGGCGGCCAGCTCAACCCCGCCACGGGTGTGAAGGAAGGCGGCATCACCGTCAACCCCGCGCCCATGCGCGCTGCGGCCCAAAAGGGCTACGCCACCGCCACCGACCTGGCCGACTACATGGTGAAAAAAGGCCTGCCCTTCCGCGACGCGCACGAGGCCGTGGCCCACGCCGTGAAGGTGGCCAGCCAGCAAGGCAAGGACCTGAGCGAACTGACGCTGGCCGAGCTGCAATCCTTCAACCCCGCCATTGAGGCCGATGTGTTCGATTGCCTGAGCCTGGAAGGCAGCCTCAACGCCCGCAACACCCTGGGCGGCACCGCCCCGGCCCAGGTGCGCCAGCAGCTGGCACGGCACCGGGCGCGGCTGGCGGGCTGAAGCGCCCGAACCTTCAACGCTCAATCCCCGGCCAGGCGGCCCAGCAGCGTGATCTGGTCGATGCTTTCGTGCATGGCGTCCATGTTCTTGACCATGTCCTTCAGGTTGCCCAGGCACACCGCAATGTTGCGGCGCTCTTCTGCCGTGTCCGCGCTCATGGTGGCGATGCGCTCGGCGGCTGAAATGCTCTGCTGGGCCATTTCCTGCGTGGTGTCCACCGTGCTGGTGGCCACGCTGCGGATGCGCGAGATGGCCTCCACCGCCGCATTGATGTCGTTGCGGGTGGCGTCGGCCTGGTCCTTGGACGAGCGGGCCAGGCGGCGCACCTCGTCGGCCACCACCGCAAAGCCCCGGCCCGTGTCACCCGCACGGGCCGCCTCCACCGCGGCGTTGAGGGCCAGCAGGTTGGTCTGATCGGCAATGCGGCTGATGCCCGAGGTGATCTGGCTGATGCCCTTGGAAATGCGCTCCAGCTCGGTCAGCTCCTGCTCCAGGTGGTCTTGCGCCGCCCGGGTCTGGGTAGCCGAGCCGCTGAGCGAACGGATGCTGTTTTCCGCCACGTCCAGCGCTTGCGATTGCGTCTGTGTGGCGTGTTCCAGCTGCGGCAAGGCCTGCAGCAATGGGGCCACACTTTCCTGGTAGGCCACCACACGCTCCATCATCCCTGCCTGGATGCGGTGCATGGCCTCCCAGCGGTACAGCGCCCGCTGGGTGTAGTGCCCGGCATAGGCCGCGTAGGTGGCCGGAAAACCGGCCATGGCGCGCACGTCGCGGTCAAAAAACACCAGGGCCGACAGCGTCTGGTTGATGGGCACCCCCAGAATTTCGCCAAAGCTGGAAAAAACCGCCGCTGGAATGCGCTCGAAAAAGCGGGCCTGCCCCACCGCCGTGGCGTTGTTGACGCGGCGCAGCACACAGTCGTTCAGCAGCAGCCCCACGGGCTGGGGCTTGTGGGCCATGAACTGCGTCCAGTCCTTCTGGGTGCTTTCGGCAAAACCCGTGGCCCGCATCAGGTGCAGGCGGTCGCCAAACTCCAGGTCGCAGAAGAAGGTGATGTGCTCGTCCTGGATGCTGGCCACCGAGCGGATGAAGTATTCGTTGTCCACCTGCACGGCAAAGGTGTGGTCGTTGAGGTGCTGCGACAGCTGGTCCGGGCGGCAACGGAACTGCTCGCACAACACCTCCACCACCGGGCGGGGGCGTTGCTGGGCATCAAACACCGAGGTGACGGTGCGGGCCACCGGGTCGGCCTCGGCCACCAGCCAGCTGTGGGCGGTGGCGGCAAAGTTCTGGCTCTTGAACGGCGCAAACGACTTGCCCTTGGCCATTTCGCAAAACACCAGCAGCGCCTTTTGCTGGTGCACCCCAGCCGCGGTGCCGATGTAAGTGGCCTTGAAATCCAGCGAGCCCCCAGCCGAGCCGCCAATGGCCAGGCACGGAAAACGCCCGCTGGCGTACCAGGCCTGCATCAAAAAACCCTCGGAGGCGGACAGTCCGTCGCAGTACACCAGGGCAAAGGTCCGGTCGGCGGACAGTGGCAGACGCAGCGGCAGGCGGTCCAGCTCGCGCTGGATGGCCGCCACGCGCACCTTGGCCGAGGGCGGGTCGTTCACATGCAAGTCCACCAGGTGAACCTCGTGCTGGCCCACCAAGCCCTTGGGCAGCCACAACCAGCTGCCCTCCTGGCCCGAAGCGTCGCAGTAGGTGGATGCCGCGCGGGCGCTGCACAAGGCACCGCTGGACGACAGCGTCAGCACCGTCGTGCCCGGCGTGGCCAGCTGCTGCCAGGCACTGTTGACGCGGGCAAAGTCCGCCTGGGGCGGCACAAAGGCCATCAACACCCCACCACCCCCCTTCACCCCCAGGCTGCGCAGCGAGCGGGGCGGTTGGTTGCAGTCGAAGGTGCCACTGGCGGGCGACGCAGAAGACAAAAAGGGCAGCAGGGACATGGGCAGGACTCGCGGTGAACCAGACCAGAAAAACCTGGGTTCCACCATGGTTGCGGCCTTGCGCCGGGCGCTCGTTGATTTACGTCAACGGAAACCGCCAACTGTCACAACGTGGAACACCGTCACGCGGCAGGCGTTGGAGCCGGATCGGCGGGGGGGCTGCGTGGCGTCACCACCGCCGGGCGCGTCTGGTGGTTGAGGTGGGCGGCCTCGTGCCGGATGGCGTCGAGCGTGGCCTGCTTGGTGGCCTGACCCACGCTCAGGTTGTAGGCTTCGCGGCCCGCACCAACGGCCATGATGTCGGACGCCAGCCGCCCGGCCTGGGCGAGGTTCTGGGCGGCGGCTTTCGCAAATTGGGGGCTCACCACCTGCACCTCGTTCCACTCGACATACAGACTCTGTGCGGGCAGTGCGGCAAGAACGGCCTCGGTGACCACGCGCCCCTCGCCACCGGGCGAAAACTTCTTCTGGGCGTCCAGCATCCTTTCCACGGCCTGCCGCCCCGACGTGGCATCGAAGGTCTCCATGGGCTTCATGGCGTCACCCAAGGACGCATAAACGCTGTCGCCACGCCTGACCGCGGGGCCGTTGGCCCAGCTGTCCATCACCACAGGCGGAGGGCTTTCCGCAACGTTCTGCGTCGTGCCGTCCTCTTGCTTGTTCCAACCCGTCCGCGGGCGGCCATGGGCTTCCGAAAACGTGTGGCCGGTGGGGCCGTTCAACGACGCCATGGCGGCTTCATCCAGGTAGACCGTTTGGGTGCGCTCTCCGGGGCGCAGCTTGGGGGCGTGCAAGCGCGAATTGATTCCCGCATGCTGATCGCAACTGCCAGCCCCATACGCCAGTGCGGTGCCCCAACCGATGTCGTTGCCAAGCCGCTGCTGGATGCCATACGACACCATGGTCCGTTGCGCACTGGCACCCCCGGTCAGCTCGACATCCTGGAGGATGTTGCCGCGCCCGTGCTTGAGCGCCAGGCGTGTCTGATGCATGGTCTGGTTGGCCTGCGCCAGCCGCCGCTGATCCGCCGGATGATCGACAGGGTCGCCATTGAGTTTGGCCCCCAGCTGGTAGCCCGCCTGCTGCGCCTCGTGGTGCCGCAGGGGCTGCGTTCGGCTGGGGGAAGCATTGGCCGAAGCCGCCGGGCCGGTCCACTTGCCCGTGGCCACAAAACGCCCGTCGGCGGTCTGGGTTCCCAGATGCATGGCCAACGGGTTGGCAATCGGCTGATTCTTCCCCGCCGTTGTGCGTGGCGGAACGCTCAGCCCGTGCGCCGACAGCGCAACGCGGGGGCGCAAGTCCGAGGGTGGCTGTGGAGGCCCTCCGGCAGACGGCGTCACCGTCAGATGCGCCAGACGCGGCGCCAGACCTTCAAACCCGGAGCCGCGAGCGGAACGTTCGGTCGAAGGCGAGGGGTGGCTCGGCCCGTGCTCGCCATGAACCGCAGGCGGGGTGATACCGGGCGCGGACGCGGTGCAATTGATGACGGTCATGTTCCACCCTGGACAGAAGCACTGCCACGCGTACCGACCGATGGCAAAGGAAATTCAGGCGACAGAGGCAAGCCCCCAGCATCCAGGCATTGGCCCCTGAAGGATCACCCCCAAGCGAAAACACGCATTCGCACGCGAATG
>DASUON010000423.1:0-2428 GCA_036276615.1 Burkholderiaceae bacterium | reverse complement strand
GCGAAGGTGCGGCGACGGCGCACTTGGTCTTGAATGTCGGACATGGGGCGCGATTATCCCAGCCCGGGGTGGGCGCCCGGCGGGTGGGCGGGGCCATGGGACAATCGGGCCCATGCATCCCAAAGCCCTGCTGGACGCCTGCGCCGAACTGGTTCGGCTGGCTCTCAAATTCGACCACCCGGCCGACGCCGTGGTGTCGCGCTACTTCCGCGAACACCGCAACCTGGGCCCCCGCGAGCGGGCCACGCTGGCCGAAACCGCCTACGCAGTGCTGCGCCACAAGCTGTTGTTCGAGTACCTGGCCCGCAGCGGCCCCGGCTCGCGCGAGCGCAAGCTGGCGGTGCTGGGCTTCCATGGCGATCGGGGGTTTGTGAAATCCGCCCTGACCGACGCCGAAAAAACCTGGCTGGACGCCACCGACCAGGTGCCCGCAGGCGACCTGCAACCCCACCACCGCCACAACCTGCCGGAGTGGATGGTGCCGCCGCTCAAGGCCCAGGTGGGTGACGAGTTCCAGGCCCTGGCCGACGCGCTCAACCAGCCCGCGCCGTTGGACTTGCGGGTCAACGATTTGAAGCAAAAAAGGCCTGCTGCGCTTGATCTGCTTAAGAAGGCTGCTATTGAAGCAGAAGCAACGCCGTATTCGCCCTGGGGCATTCGCGTGCCCGGCAAGCCCGCCATCCACAAGCTGCCCGCCTTCTTGAACGGCGAATTGGAAGTGCAGGACGAAGGCTCGCAACTGCTGGCCTGGCTCACCGAGGCCAAACGCGGCGAAATGGTCACCGACTTCTGTGCCGGGGCCGGGGGCAAGACCCTGGCGCTGGGCGCCATGATGCGCAGCACGGGCCGCCTGTACGCGTTCGACGTGTCGGCCCACCGGCTGGACGCGCTCAAGCCCCGTCTGGCGCGCAGTGGCCTGTCCAACGTGCACCCGGTGGCCATTGCCCACGAACGGGACGAGCGCATCAAGCGTCTGGCCGGCAAGATGGACCGGGTGCTGGTGGACGCGCCCTGTTCCGGCCTGGGCACCCTGCGCCGCAACCCCGACCTGAAATGGCGGCAGACCGCCCAGGCCGTGGCCGAGTTGCAGGCCAAGCAGTTGGCCATCCTGTCCAGCGCCTCGCGCCTGGTGAAGGCGGGCGGGCGGCTGGTGTACGCCACCTGCAGCATCCTGAGCGACGAAAACGAGGCCGTGGCCGAGCGCTTCACCGCCGAACACCCCGACTTTGAAGTGCTGCCCGTGCCCGACCTCCTGGCCCGCTTGCTGGCGCAGGGCACCAGTGAGGCCGAGGCCGCCCAACAGGCACAAAGCCTGTGCCACGGCCCGCATTTGCGCCTGTGGCCGCACCGCCACCAGACCGACGGTTTTTTTGCCGCCGTCTGGCAGCGCAAGGGCTGACCGGCAGGCTCTGCCCGGCATTCGTAGCCTGTGCGACATGCGACATGCGACATGCGGCAGGTGCGCTGAGCCGCTTCGCTCTCTACAATCAAGAGCCCATCGTTGGGGCTCCTGCGCACACGCCTGTGCAGGGATTGTTTTGCGAAAGTAGGCTACACATGAATGTTCTGGACACCTTGGTCCATTGGCTGGGCCATGGTCTGATCAACACCACCTGGTGGCAAGTGGTGTTGATCACCCTGGGGTTGACCCACGTCACCATCGCCAGCGTCACCATTTTTCTGCACCGCCATCAGGCACACCGGGCGCTGGACCTGCACCCCATTCCCTCCCATTTCTTCCGGTTCTGGCTGTGGATGACCACGGGCATGGTCACCAAGGAGTGGGCATCCATCCACCGCAAGCACCACGCCAAGTGTGAGCAGGAGGGTGACCCGCACAGCCCGGTGGTGTTCGGCATCAAGAAGGTGCTGACCCAAGGGGCCGAGCTGTACCGCGCCGAATCCAAAAACGCCGAAACCATGGCCCGTTACGGCCATGGCACACCCAACGACTGGCTGGAAAACAAGGTCTACGCGCCCCATTCCGCGCTGGGGGTGAGCCTGATGCTGATCATCGACGTGCTGCTGTTCGGTGCCATCGGCTTGACCATCTGGGCCGTGCAGATGGCCTGGATTCCCATCACCGCCGCCGGCATCATCAACGGGCTGGGTCACCATTGGGGTTACCGCAACTTCGAGGCGGCCGACGCCAGCACCAACGTGTCGCCCTGGGGCATCCTGATTGGGGGTGAAGAGTTGCACAACAACCACCACACCTACCCCACGTCGGCCAAGCTGTCGGTCAAGTCCTACGAGTTCGACATTGGCTGGGTCTACATTCGCGCCTTGGAAATGCTGGGTCTGGCCAAGGCCCGCAAGACCGTGCCCCACATGGTGCTGGGTGACGTGAAGCCGGTGGCTGACGAAAAAACGCTGGAGGCCATCATCGCCCATCGCTACGAGGTCATGGCCCAGTACGCCCGGGAAA
>DASUON010000422.1:0-5676 GCA_036276615.1 Burkholderiaceae bacterium | reverse complement strand
TCGGGCACCAATGCTCTGGCGACCAGATCGGGCTTGGGGGGCAGCACACGCTCGTCCACATGCGGGCCAAAGTAGCTGTAGGGCCAGCCGTAAAACCCCCCGTCTTGCACCGAGGTCATGAAATCGGGCACCAGGTCATTGCCCAGGTCGTCGCGCTCGTTCACCACCGTCCACAAGGCCCCGAGGACGGGCTCCCAGGCCAGCCCGTTCGGGTTGCGCAGGCCCGAGGCAAAGACGCGCGGGTTGCCGGTGGCGATGTCCACCTCCCAGATGGCGGCACGTCCGGCCTCGGCCTCCATGCCACGCTCGGCCACGTTGCTGTTGGAGCCCACCGTGACCCAGAGCTTGGTGCCGTCCGGGCTGGCCATCAGGTTTTTGGTCCAATGGTGGTTGATGTCGCCCGCAGGCAGTTCGACCACCCTGACCCCCGGTGACGCCAGGCGGGTGTCGCCCTCGGCATACACAAAGCGACGCACCGCATCGGTGTCGGCCACATACAGGTGTGGCCCGACCAATGCCATGCCGAAGGGCGAGTTCAGACCATCCAGAAACACCGAGCGCACATCGGCCACGCCATCCCCGTCGGTGTCGCGCAGCAAGGTGATGCGGTTGGCGCTGGCCGCACCAGCCCCAGCACGCTTCATCACCAACCCGGTGATCCAGGCTTTGAACCCTTTGGCGGTCTGCTGATGCGGTGTGTTGGTTTCAGCCACCAGCACATCCCCGTTGGGCAACACATGCAGCCAACGCGGGTGTTCGAGACCACGGGCAAATGCCCCAACCCGTGTCCCGGGTGCGCCCCGGGGCACCGTCCCCTCGGGCCAGCCTAGGGCTGGAGCGATGTTGACCGTTGGCATCCATGAGGACTGGGGGGCAGGCAACTCGGGCTGAGCCCCGTACCCCTGCGCCCACGGCGGCGGTGGGGTGTCGGCACAGGCCGACAACGCGATCGCGAACACGGCGCTCAACGCTTTTGATTTGGACATCAGGTGAACCTCTCGCAAGGCGCTGGGCACAGGAGCGAGGTGTCCGCTCGGGTTGGCCCATGGTCTTCATTGGGGGGCCATGCTCATGCCCAGGTTCAACACCGTCTGTTCGGCGCCACACGGTGAACCGCGGGCCGCTGACCTGCCATCAACGCGGTAACGATGATGCCGGGTGCGCTGAAGCTCATGGTCAAGAAGCCCGGGTGAGGTGCCCAAGGCGGGGTGCTGGCATTGTGTTCGGGTGGCTGGATGCCGCGTGTGGGCGGGCGTCCTGGTTGCGCCTCACGCCCCGCGCAGCAATGCCATCAGCGCCCGCGCCATCACTTGGGTGGCCCTCTTCAGGTCGGCCAGGTCGATGTGTTCGTCGGCCCGCTTGGCGTTGCTCTCGCGCACGGTGCGGGGGCCTGCCCCGTAGATCACGCCGGGAATGCCCCGTTCGCCGTACAGCCGCACGTCGGTGTACAGCGGCGTGCCCACGGCGGGAATGGGCTCGCCAAACACCGCTTGGCCGTGGTGCTGCAGGGCGGCCACCAGCGGGGCGTTGCCGGGCAGGGGGCGCATGGCGCGGGCCAGCAGCAGGCGGCGCACGTCCACCTGCACGACCTTGCCGCCGCGGGGTGGGTTGAAGCTGGCCGCGGCCTGGGCGATGGTGGTGCGCAGGCTGGCTTCGACCTGTTCGGGGTCTTCCTCGGGGATCATGCGGCGGTCCAGCTTCAGCACCACCTTGCCGGGAATGACGTTGGTGTTGGTGCCGCCCTGGATGAGCCCGATGTTGAGGTAGGGGTGGCTGATGCCTTCCACCTGGGAGCTGACGCCCAGGTAGTCGCGGTTGAGCTGGTACAGCGCGTTCATGATGTGCACCGCGCCTTGCAGCGCGTCGGTGCCGCTGTCGGGGATGGCGGCGTGGGCCATGTCGCCTTGCACCGTCACCTCCAGTTGCAGGCAGCCGTTGTGGGCCACCACCACCTGGTAGCTGAACCCGGCGGCCACCATCAGGTCGGGGCGGGTGTGGCCGTGTTTCAGCAGCCAGCCGGGGCCGAGTTCGCCGCCAAATTCTTCGTCGTAGGTGAAGTGCAGCTCCACGCCACCCCGCAGTGCCACGCCCTGGGCCTGAGCCACGGCCTCCAGCGCCCGCAGCGCAAAGGTGAAGGTGGAAAAGTCGCATTTGCTCACGGCTGAGGCGCGGCCATACAGCTTGCCGTCCACCACGTCACCGCCGTAGGGCGGGTGCGTCCAACCCTCGCCGGGGGGCACCACGTCGCCGTGGGCGTTGAGGGCGATGGTGGGGCCCTCGGCAAAGTGACGGCGCACGATGAGGTTGGTGATGCTCTCCAGCCCCGCGGCCCGCACCTCTTCGGGCGGCACGGCAAAGGCTTCCACCGTGTAGCCCAGGGCGGCCAGCAGCTGGGCGGTGCGCTCGGCGTGCGGGGCGTTGTTGCCGGGCGGGGTGTCGGTGGGCACGCGCACCAGTTGCTGCAGGAAATCCACCTGCTCGGCAAAGTGGGTGTCCACCCAGGCGTCGAGCTGGGCGCTGAGCGTGGGGGGGAGTTCGGGGGTGGGGTGTGTGGTCATGGGGTTGCTATATATTTGCTAGCTGGTTGCGCTTTTATATAAAGCGCTGGGTGCCAAAAAGTCATTGAATTTCTGAGGGCTGTGCCAGTTGGTTCAGCAGGTGGCTGAAGGCATCCACGGCGCGTTGCATGTCGTCGGCGGTGGTGCTTTCCAGTGGGTTGTGGCTGATGCCGCTGTTTTCGCCGCGCACAAACAGCATGGCCTGGGGCATGAGCTCGTGCAGCTTCATGGCGTCGTGGCCCGCGCCACTGGGCATGCGAAACACGGGCAGGCCCAGTGCGGCCACGGCGGCTTCCCAGCGGGTTTGCCAGGCGGGATCGCTGGGCGCGGCGGCGGCACGAAGGGTTTCTTCCAGCGTGTGGGTCAGGCCCCGGCGTTCGCAGACGTGCTGCAATTTTTGCAGCACGTCACGCTCCACCGCATTGCGCTGGGCATCGCTGGGGGCCCGAATGTCCAGGCTGAAGCGGCACGCGCCGGGCACCACGTTGATGGAGCCGTTGGGCACCTGCAGCTGGCCCATGGTGGCCACGACGCCTTCACCTGCTGGGCCGTCCTGCGCGGCGCGTTGTTCCAGGTACAGCGCCAGCTCGGCCACGGCGCAGGCGGCGTCGCGGCGGCGGTCCATGGGCGTGGTGCCGGCGTGGCTGGCTTGGCCCACCACCTCGCCCAGGTAACGCACGCTGCCGTTGATGCTGGTGACCACGCCCAGCGGCAGGTTCAGCTCGTTGAGCACGGGGCCTTGTTCGATGTGCACTTCCACAAAGCCCAGGTAGCGGGCCGGGTCGCGGCGCAGTGCAGCCACAGCGGGCAGGATGTCGGCATCGGCCTCGCTGGCGCACAGCCCGGCGTGGTGCATGGCGCGGCGCAGGGCGATGCCGTCGGCGTCCCGCTGGTCCAGCCAGGCGGGGTCAAAACCGCCGGTGAGGGCGCTGGAGCCCAGGAAGGTGGCCTTGTAACGCTGGCCTTCTTCTTCGGCAAAGGCCACCACCTCAATGCCAAAAGGCAAACGCCGACCGACGCGGTGCAGCTCGCGCACGCAGGCCATGGGCACAAAGATGCCCAGCCGCCCGTCGTATTTGCCGCCGTTGCGCACGGTGTCGTAGTGGCTGCCGGTGAGCAGGTAGGGTGCCGCCACGCCCGGCGCAGGCTCAAGCGTGGCGGGGTGATACCGGCCCACCACGTTGCCCACGGCGTCCAGGTGCACCTCGTCAAAGCCGCATTCGTGCATCCAGCGCTGGAGGTCGGCGGCGCAGGCGCGGTGGGCGTCGGTCAGGTAGGTGACGGTCAGTTGGCCCAAATCGGCAAAGCCCGGGTCGGAGTGGCGGGCGAGTTGTTCCTGCCAGTCCCACACCTGCTGGCCCAGCGTGGGTTCCACGCCAAACTTGTCGTTCAGGCGGATTTCGGCAATGCGGTGGATGTTGCGGATGCACTCGGCCAGTTCGAAGTCGGGGTGGCCTTGCAGGCGGCGCTCCAGGGTGCGGATGATCTGGTGCTTGCTCAGCCCCGTGCCCCGCGGGCCGCGCACCGCCAGGATGAAGGGCCAGCCGAACTTGGCGTTGTAGGCGGCGTTCAGGTGCTGGAGGTGGGCAAATTCCTCGGGCGTGCACTGCGTGAGGCCGGCCTGCTGCTGCTCGTTCGTCGATTCGGCGGTGAGGGCCTGGGCCACCATGGCCTTGCCCGCCAGTTCGGGGTGGGCACGGATCAGGTCCTTCTGAGCCTCAGGGCCTGCCTCCGCAAGAACCACGGTCAATGTGTGCTTCAAATGCGATAGCGAACGGAATGGCCTGTGGGCCATGGCCTGGCCCACGATCCAGGGCGTGTGTTCGTACAGGCCATCGAGCATCTTGGCCGCCACGTCGGGCGGGGCGGCGTTGAGTCGGGCCAGGGTGAGGGGGATGGTCATGGTGCAGGGCTCAGCCGGGGAAGGGGTGGGTGGCTTTCCAGTGGCGGGCAATGTCCACCCGGCGGGTGATCCACACGCCTTCATGGCGCTGGATGTGGTCCAGGAACCGTTGCAGCGCGGTGATGCGTCCAGGACGGCCCAGCAGGCGGCAGTGCATGCCGATGCTCATCATCTTGGGGCGGTCCAGGTCCGCCGGATCACCCTCGGCGTACAGCGCGTCAAAGCTGTCCTTCATGTACTGGAAGAACGGGTCGGCGTGGCTGTAGCCCTGGGGCAGCGAAAAGCGCATGTCGTTGCAGTCCAGCGTGTAGGGCACGATGAGCTGGGGCACCACGCTGCCGTCGGACTTTTGCACCTTCATCCAGAAGGGCAGGTCGTCGCCGTAGTAGTCGCTGTCGTACTCGAAGCCGCCAAAGTCGGCCACCAGGCGGCGGGTGTTGGGGCTGTCGCGCCCGGTGTACCAGCCCGCGCCGTGCAATTGGCGGCCATGGTCGCCCGTGAGGCGGGCCAGGGTGTCCATGGCCAGGGCCATGTGCTCACGCTCGATCGATTCGTCCAGGTTCTGGTAGTGGATCCACTTCCAGCCATGGCAGGCGATTTCGTGGCCCAGTTCGGCAAAGGCGGCGGTCACGTCCGGGTGGCGCTCCAGCGCCGTGGTCACGCCGAACACCGTCAGCGGCAGGCCGCGCCGTTCGAACTCGCGCAGGATGCGCCACACCCCGGCACGAGAGCCGTATTCGTAAATGCCCTCCATGCTGATGTGCCGGGCGGGAAAGGCCGCGGGGTTGAACATTTCGGACAGAAAGGTTTCGCTGGCCGCATCGCCGTGCAGCACGCAGTTCTCGCCGCCTTCTTCGTAGTTCAGGACGAACTGCACGGCCACGCGGGCACCGCCCGGCCAGCGGGCGTGGGGCACGTCGCGGCCATGGCCGATCAGGTCGCGGGGGTAGGGGCGGGTGGTGTCGTAGGTCATGAGAGGGCCATTGAAATGTCGTTGCTGGGCAGCTTGCGATCGAAATGCAAGCTTTGTTCCACATGCTGCAGGTGTTCGTCCATCAGGCGCACGGCCAGGGCTTCGTCCTGGGCGGCCAGGGCGTTGACGATGGCGGCGTGTTCGTCGCTGGAGTGCTCGGCGGCGCTGGTGCTTTGGTACATGAGGGTGATGAGGGCGCAGCGCGACAGCAGCTCGTCCAGCAGCTGCGCCAGCACCTGGTT
>DASUON010000421.1:0-2242 GCA_036276615.1 Burkholderiaceae bacterium | reverse complement strand
GGGCATTGCCCGCGGTGCGCATTGCGCTGGACCCCAACCGCCTGGCCGCGCAGGGGCTGGCGCTGGAGGACATCCGGGTGGTGGTCACCGCGGCCAACGCCAACCGCCCCAAGGGCCTGCTGGACGACGGCAGCCGCACCTGGCAGATCACCGCCAACGACCAGGCCCGCACCGCGGTGGACTACGCGCCGTTGATTGTGCGCTACAAAAATGGAAGCGCTTTGCGCTTGTCTGATGTGGCTCAGGTGGTGGATTCTGTGCAAGATTCGCGCAACTATGGCGTGGCCAACGGGCAACCGGCCATCCTGCTCATGCTGTTCAAGGCCCCGGGGGCCAACATCATCGAGTCGGTGGACAAGGTGCGGGCGCTGCTGCCGCAGTTGCAGGCCAGCATTCCGCCCGCCATTGCGCTGAACGTGGTGTCCGACCGCAGCCCCACCATCCGCGCCTCGCTGCGCGAGGTGGAAAACGCCCTGGCCCTGTCGGTGGGGCTGGTCATCCTGGTGGTGTTTCTGTTCCTGCGCAACGGGCGGGCGGCGGTCATCCCCAGCGTGGCGGTGCCGGTGTCGCTGGCGGGCACCTTTTGTGTGATGTACCTGTGCGGCTACACGCTGGACAACCTCTCGCTCATGGCCCTCACCGTGGCCACCGGTTTTGTGGTGGACGACGCCATCGTGGTGCTGGAGAACATCGCCCGCCACATGGAGCGCGGCAAGACGGCCCTGCAAGCGGCGCGGGACGGGGCGCGGGAGATCGGCTTCACCGTGGTGTCCATCAGCCTGTCGCTGATCGCGGTGTTCATCCCCATTTTGCTGATGGGCGGCATCGTGGGCCGCTTGTTCCGCGAGTTTGCGGTGGTGCTGTCGTCGGCCATTTTGGTGTCCATGGTGGTGTCGCTCACCACCACGCCCATGATGTGCGCCGCGCTGCTGCGGACACCGGCCCGCCACAATGCGGCACCGTCGCGGCTGGCAAAGTGGTCGGCGCGGGTGCAGGCGGCGCTGTTGCGAGGCTATCGCCACAGCCTGGCCTGGGGCCTGCGCCACCCGCCGGTGGTGCTGCTGTTCTTGGCGGGGGTGATCGGGCTCAATGTGTACCTGTACGGGGCCATTGAGAAGGGTTTTTTTCCCACGCAGGACACCGGGCGCATCGGGGGCTTCATCCGGGCCGATCAGGCCACCTCCTTCCAGGCCATGCAGCAGCGGCTGGACCGTTTTCTGGCCGTGGTGCAGGCCGATCCGGCGGTGGTCAACGTCACCGGCTTCACCGGCGGCGGGCAGCGCAACACCGCCATGATGTTCATGACCCTGAAGCCCCGCAGCCAGCGCGAGGAAAGCGCCGAGCAGGTCATTGACCGCCTGCGCCAGAAGCTGGCCAAGGAGCCTGGGGCGCGCTTGTTCATGTTCCAGCAGCAGGACATCCGCATCGGCGGGCGGCAGTCCAGTTCCAGCTACCAATACACCTTGCAGGCCGACAACCTGGAAGACCTGCGCCAATGGGAACCCCGCATCCGCCAGGCGCTGACGAAGCTGCCCGAAATCACCGACGTGGACACCGACCGCGCCGACAGCGGCCTGCAAACCACCCTGGTGTACGACCGCGACGCCATGGCCCGCCTGGGGATCACGGTGCGCAACGCCGACAACACCCTCAACAACGCCTTCGGCCAGCGCCAGGTGGGGGTGATCTACAACCCCCTCAACCAGTACCGGGTGGTGATGGAGCTGGCCGACGAATTCCTGCAAGGCCCCGACACCCTGCGCAGCCTCCACCTCATGGCCAACGGCAAGGCCGTGCCCCTGGCCAGCGTGTCGCGCAACCTGCTCACCGTGGCCCCGCTGTCGGTCAACCACCAGTCGGGCACGCCGGCGTCCACCATCAGCTTCGACCTGCCGCTGGGCGGCACCCTGTCCGCCGCCACCGACGCCATCACCGACGCGGTGGCCGGCGTGGGCGTGCCGGTGTCGGTGCGGGGCAGCTTTGAGGGCACGGCCAAGGGCTTCAAGGACTCGCTGGGCAGCCAGCCGGTGCTGATTGCAGCGGCGCTGCTCACCATCTACCTGGTGCTGGGCATCCTGTACGAAAGCCTGATCCACCCCATCACCATCCTGTCCACCCTGCCGTCAGCCGGGGTGGGGGCGCTGCTGGCGCTCATGGCGTTCAAGACCGAGTTTTCGCTGATCGCCCTGATCGGGGTCATCCTGCTCATCGGCATCGTGAAGAAGAACGCCATCATGATGAT
>DASUON010000420.1:0-3697 GCA_036276615.1 Burkholderiaceae bacterium | reverse complement strand
GGGGGAAATCGTGGTCAATGCATTCAGGTTCACTTGTTGGGGTCCACAAGCACTGCGAGGTGGTTTGCTTCGGCGAATGAACGCGACATCTTTGTTGGGGGCCGCCCTGTTCGTCACGCTGTTTGTGGCCTGTGGCGTTTCAGAAGCTCAACCTTCCACTTCGCAGGGATCAGCTCCGCTGACCCCGACAAAGCCCCTACACAAAGGAAAAACGCCCTCCAAGAATTTCGCCGATGCAGAGACTCTGGGTCGTTGGATCACGTACTACTACTCCAGGCCAGAACCTCTCCGCGTTGCCGAAGCCATTCGGTCAGCCAGCGCCCAAGGCTTCATGAAGGACGGGCAGAACGCGCCACCGTTCATTGGGTTCATTGCGGGCGTCATTTCCAAGACCCCTGCGGTGGCCGAGCCTCTTGCCGAACAGCTCAAGTCGCTGCCGGTGGTTGATCAACCCATGCTTATCTTGGGTATCTGGTACTCGACATACCCAAAAGCGACACCGCTCTTGGAACGATTGAGGAAAGCCATGCCGGAACACCAAGGAATGATTGACCACCTGTTGATGAATGGACGGGCAAGCCTGCTGGACCTTCCGTTGGAACAAGGGCCGTGGGTTCTTGACGCACTTTGGGGCTACTTCATGGCAACTGGTGATGCCGAACCTGTGACCCGAATCATTTCGGCGCTGCCATGGATCAACATCCGTGGCGACGTTTCCCGTCTCATGGTGGGGGGAGCCGCGAGGTGGTCACTCATTTCAAACGCCATCCAGCACAAGCCGGTCATGGCCACCTGCAAAAAGGAACTGGACTCTCAACCGCAAGAGGTCACGGATGTCTTGCGTGAAGTGATTTCAGCTGCAGAAAAAGACATGAAGGAAGGCAAAACGCAGTGAGAACATCCCTCACCGCCCACCCGGCAACCACCACACCACCCGGCAGCCCACCGGGTCGGTCACGTTTTCCAGCCTGACCTCGCCGCCGTGCAGCTCGGTCACTTCCTTCACCAGGCACAGCCCCAGGCCCGAGCTTTTGTCCTGTGAATCGGGCCGCACCAGCGAGTAGAAGCGGTCAAACACCCGGGGCAGCGCGTAGTCGGGCACGCCCGGGCCCTGGTCGCGCAGGGTCCAGGTCCAGCCCATGCCATCGCGCACCAGGGTCAGCGTCAAGGTGCCGCCCGGCGGTGAGAAGTCGATGGCGTTGTCCAGCAGGTTTTGCAGCGCCTGCGCCAGCAGGAAGCGGTCGCCCACCACGGTGGCGGGGCGCGGTGGGTCGGTGTCGGTCGGCGGCGGTGGGCCGTCCACCCGCAGGCCCTTTTGCTGCAGGCGGGGTTCGGCGGTGTGCAGGGCGTCGTGCGTCAGCGCCAGCAGGTCCACGGGTTCCAGGGTGCGCAGGTGGCGCATCTGTTCCACGTCGGCCAGGGCCAGCAGGCGGTCGATCAGCTGTTGCAGGCGTTCGGTCTGGCGCCGGATGTTGCCGGCAAAGCGCTGGCGATCGGCCTCGGGCAGGGGTTCTTCCAGCAGCTCCGACGCGCCGCGGATGGCCGCCAGCGGGCTTTTCAGCTCGTGCGTGAGGGTGTGCACGTAGTTTTCGACGTAGGCCTTGTCCTCCAGGCGCAGGCGCATGTGCTCCACGGCCTGGGCCAGGTCGGCAAACTCGGTGTTGCCCGACAGGCGGCCCATGCGGGGCAGTTCGGCCCGCTGGCCCTGGGCCACGGCGGTGGCGTAGCGCCGCAGGCGCGAGAGGGAGCTGGCAATCCACCAGGTGAACAGCAGCCCCACCACCAGCGCCAGCGCCACCACGCCCCACGACCAGCGCAGGATGCGGTTGCGGCTGCGCTCGATGTACGGGGCCAGCGTGTGGTTGGGGCGCGAGACGGTGAGCACGCCGATGATGCGCTCGCCATCCCGGATGGGTGCGGCCACGTGCATCACGGTGCGGTCAGGGTTGTAGACGCTCTCGCCGCTCGACCGTGCGCCGTACTGGCCGCGCAGGGTGCGCAACACGTCATTCCACTGGGAGTGGTCCTTGCCCGCGTCCTGCCCGCGGCTGTCGAACACCACCAGGCCCTTGGCGTCGGTGACCGACACGCGGTAGTCGATGTGCGATTTCTCGAATCCCCAGATGTTGGCGCGTGGGTTTTCGCGGGACAGCGCAGTCAGGGCCCGAGCAAAGTCGCTGCGCGGCAGCGTGCCGGCCTTCATGGGCGGGGCGGCCAGCAGGGCCAGGGCGTTGGCGGCGTCGACCAGGCTGTCTTCCATGGCCTGCTGGGTGCCGGGTTTGACCTCTTCCACAAACACCTGCAACACCACCACCAGGGCCAGGCCCAGCACCAGGAAAAACGCCAACAGCAACCGAAGACCAATGCGCATGCCGCACCATACCAAAGTGCCGCCGGGCAAGGCGCTAGACTGAAACCCACGCCATCCACCTGCCCTCCCCGCCTGCCCCATGAGCCAACGCCGCATCCTGCTGCTGGAAGACGAGCCCGCCATTGCCGACACCCTGCTGTACGTGCTGCGGGCCGAGGGTTTTGCCGTGACCCACGTGGGCCTGGCCCGCGACGCCTTGGCGGCGTTTGCACACGAGCCGCCCGACCTGGCCATCCTGGACGTGGGTGTGCCCGACGGCAACGGCTTTGACGTGTGCCGCACGCTGCGCAAGACCAGCGAGCTGCCCATCGTGTTCCTGACCGCGCGGCACGAGGAGATTGACCGCATCCTGGGCCTGGAGCTGGGGGCTGACGATTACGTGAGCAAGCCGTTTTCGCCCCGCGAGGTGTGCGCCCGGGTCAAGGCCATCCTGCGGCGCACGGCGGCCGCCACGGCCCCTGCGCCCGGCCCCGCCGCCCACGCGGTGCCCGCCTTGCGGCTGGACGAGCAGCGCCAGCGCATTGAATGCCAGGGGCAATTCCTGCCGCTGACACGTTACGAATACCTGCTGCTGGCCACGCTGTTGCGGCGGCCCGGGCGCATCTACTCCCGCGCCGAACTCATGACCCAGGTGTGGGCCGACGCCCCCGACACCCAGGACCGCACGGTGGACGCCCACATCAAGCTGCTGCGGGCCAAGCTGCGCGACGCGGGCCTGAGCGCCGAGTGGATCCAGACCCACCGGCACATGGGGTACGCGCTGCAGGAACCATAGGGCACTGCGGATGCGCGACACACATCGACACCCTGCACATCCAAGCCCACCCCCTGAACCAGTACCAATTTGGGACTAAAATCCCACCATGCACGTGGTGGCCCTGCGCAATCTCGAATCGTTTTGGAAGCAACCCAACCGGGGCGATGCCGAGGGTGCGCTGAAAGCTTGGTTGGCTGAAGCCAGACAAGCACAGTGGACCTGTCCCCAGGATGTGAAAGACCAATACGCCCATGCCAGCATCGTTGGCAACAACCGGGTGGTGTTCAACATCAAGGGGAACAAGTACCGGCTGATCGTCGCCATGGCCTACCGCATGCAATACGTCTATGTGAAGTTCATTGGCACACATGCCGAATACGACGAAGTCGATGCCACCGTGGTAGATCAATTCAAAGGAGTTTGATCATGGAAATCAAAGCCATTCGCACCGAAGCCGATTACCTTGCCGCCCTGAGTGAGGTGTCTGCCCTGATCGACCTGGACCCGGCAGCAGACACCCCGCAAGGCGAACGGCTGGAGATTTTGGGCACGCTGGTGCAAGCCTACGA
>DASUON010000419.1:0-2089 GCA_036276615.1 Burkholderiaceae bacterium | reverse complement strand
CTGGGCATGGGCCAGGGCTTGGCGCACGTCGTCGGCCTGGGTTTGCACCGGGGCCTCGGGCAACATGCGGTAGTTGATGGACACCAGCGCCAAACCCTTGGGCACCCAGCGGGCCACTTTCTCGTCCACCACGTTGTCGTGGCGTTTGTCGCCGTGTTTCCAGCCCCCGCCGTGCACCATGAAGATCACCCCCTGAATGGGCTGACCCGCGGCGGGCAGGTACACGTCCATGCGCTGGTCCGCGTCGGGGCCGTAGCTCACGTTGCGCAACACCTTCTGGGTGCCGTGGCTGGCCGTGGCGGCGGGGGTTGCCTCGCCCGTGCGGGCCGCCCGGTGGGCCTGGATGCGGTCCATCAGCGGGCCGGCGTGTGCGGGGTGGCTGCCGCCCACCAGGGCACCGGCCAGCACCAGGGCGGCCAGAGCCAGGGGGTTCGGTCGCTGCGAGGAGGGAACGGGTTTCATGGTGGATGCGTCGGTGGAAGGGGTCTGGGTGGGCTGACGGGATAATTCTGCCCATGCCCCAAGACACTTCAGCCCCCGACGCGGGCGGCTTTACCCAGATTTACCCACGGTCCACGCAAGTTGACCCGGCGCTCACCTCGCCCTCAAACAAGGCCTCGCCCTGGCGCGTGTCTGTTGCGCCGATGCTGGACTGGACCGACCGCCATTGCCGCTTTTTCCACCGCCTGCTGACCCGCCACACCCTGCTGTACACCGAGATGGTGACCACCGGCGCGCTGGCGCATGGCAGCGTGCAGCGCCACCTGCGCTTCAATGCCGAGGAACACCCTGTGGCCCTGCAACTGGGCGGCAGCGAGACGGCTGATCTGGCCATGGCGGCCAAGCTGGGCCAGCAGTGGGGCTACGACGAAATCAACCTCAACTGCGGTTGCCCCAGCGACCGGGTGCAGCGTGGTGCCTTTGGGGCCTGCCTGATGAACGAGCCGCAAACCGTGGCCGATGGCGTCAAGGCCATGCTGGACGTGGTGGACCTGCCCGTCACCGTCAAGCACCGGATCGGCATCGACAAGGTGGAGCGTTACGACTTTGTGCGCGACTTCGTGGGCCAGGTGGCCGAGGCCGGGTGCCGCGTGTTCATCGTCCACGCCCGCAACGCCTGGCTGCAAGGCCTCAGCCCCAAGGAAAACCGCGAAGTCCCGCCCCTGCGTTACGAGCTGGCCCACCAACTCAAGCGCGACTTTCCGGCGCTGACCATCGCCGTCAACGGCGGCATCACCACGCAGGAACAAATGCACAGCCACTTGCAGCAGGTGGACGGCGTGATGATCGGGCGCGAAGCCTACTACCGCCCCTGGGCCATGACCGAGTGGGACGCCGCCTTTTGGGGCGACGACCACCCCCGCCCCGAGCGCGAGGCCGTGGAAGCCGCCATGGTGGACTACATGGAACGCGCCCACGCCGAAGACGGCTGCCCCTGGTACCCCATTGCCCGCCACATGCTGGGCCTGTACCACGGCCAGCGCGGCAGCCGCCTGTGGCGGCAGGTGTGGAGCAACCACCGCCTGAAGCCCTTGCCTCCGCGTGAGGTGTGGCAACTGGCCCGGCAAGCCCTGGCGTCGGCGGCGCACACCGAGGACGAGGGCTCGCCCTTCGATTCGGACGTGGTGGGAGCCCCGTCGTGACACCGCGCCCCCGGTTGCAGGCGCAGCGGCAGCGTGCGCAGCGACTCAAGGCCCGCGTGCAATCGGCGGGCCTGGCCGTGTGGGCCTTGCTGTGGTCCGCCGGGCCGGTGCTGCTGCTGGTGTTGGCCGCCATGGGGGCGGCGTACTGGTGGCTCAACCCCACCCCGCCCAAACGGGTGGTGCTGGCCACCGGCCCCGGGCAAAGCGCCTACGACACCTTTGGCCAGCAGTACGCCAAGGCCCTGGCCCTCAACGGCATTGAGCTGGTGCTGCGGCCTTCAGAGGGTTCGTCCGACAACCTGGCCCTGCTGCGCTCGGGCGAGGTGGATTTGGCCTTTGTGCAAGGCGGCAGCGACACCCTCACCGACGACGACCGCGACCAGCTCGTGTCGCTGGGCAGCCTGTTTGTGGAGCCGGTCTGGGTGTTCTACCGGGGGGCGGTCAAC
>DASUON010000418.1:0-5192 GCA_036276615.1 Burkholderiaceae bacterium | reverse complement strand
CGGATTGCTCCAACGCGGACCTGATTTGCCGCAGGTCTTTGATGACCAGCTGTTCAAACCCAGACGATGTGCTGGCGGTGGTGGGCGAATGTGGCGCAACGGGGGTGATCGGACTCATGGGGTGCTGTCGCTGAACTGCAGAAGCAAGGGTGGGCGTGCATGCTATGAGTCGAGGCTGCTATCGTGGCGCGAGGTTAGAAAAACTAACCCGGCGTTAGAAATATTGCCAATTTGATTTTTGACGCCATTTCTGAGTGTGGTGTGGCATCATTTTGCTGGTTTTAATTAGTTTGTGTTTTGTTTTGTTTGATGCAGTTGGTTTTTGTGTATGTGTATTTTTTGATCTGATGTCACTTTTGGGGGCTTCATGGTCATGCAAGGCAAAATGAATGGTGCCATTGATTCGGAATCATCGTCGTCTTGTGGCATTTGGTCTGCATGCGATTTGATTCTCTCCAGTGAGCTTTTTTGCCAATCTCCGCGGCTGAGTCGTTTGTTGCGGTTCTTGGTGGAAAAGGCAGTGACGGGTGCTGTTCATGAAACGACTGAACATGCGATTGGCATTGCAGTGTTCAATCGCGATCCGGCCAAGTACTACACCTGTGAAGATCCGATTGTGCGGGTCCAGGTGGGGCGGTTGCGTCACAAGCTCAAGATGTATTACGCCAAGGAAGGGCGGGGCGCAAAAATCAGGATTTGTATTCCCGTGGGGAGCTACATGCCAACCTTTGAGCGCCCCGATGTTGTGGCAGCATCCATGCGCAAGCTCTCGCAGCTTGCGGTGCTGCCCTTTAAATGCATTTCGTTCCATGGCCGTGGGGTCATCTTTGTGCAGGGACTTCACGAGGAGCTGATGCACCGGCTTTACAAAACGTTTGGCGACGTTGTTGTGGCCAGGCCCGAGCTGGTGCCGATCGAGGATTCTGTGGGTGGCGTGAACCAGCGGTTGGAAGGCAGCATTCAGATGGACGCAGAAAACATCAAGGCATTCATTCGGTTGGTGGATGAGCCTTCTTGCCATGTGGCGCTTTCTGAGCAATTCAGTTTACAAGGTGACCTGGGTCTTGCGTTGCAAGAAAATTTGGCATCTTCCATTTGTGATTCATTGCAAAAGTTCATGATTGCATCGGTGGTTTGATGTTGCCGTAACATCGAATGAATTTACTGTAAAGTTACTGTTTTATTCTTGTTTTCTGGATTAATGTTTGTCCTGTCTTGTTCGGGTGTGCATGGGCTTATGTTCTTGTGCTGATGGGCGAGTCATGGAGGAATTAGCAATGGTTTCATTGCTTAATTTTTTCATTCAAGGGTGGTGCAAGTTTTTAATTTGCCAATTTATAAACGTTCATTTCGAGGGTTATTGCAATGGAACTCAAAGCTTCGAGTCAAACCGCCAACATCCTGGTTGTCATTGACACCGAGTACATCAAGGCCAACTATCCCAACCCCAGCAAGGACCCGACCAAACCCACGGGCATCAACCACAACAGTCAATTCATGATTGCCACCGGCACGCGGGGCATCATCAGCGGCCAGGGCACGGCAGACCTGTCGTTCAAGCTCAATGTGGGGGACTACGCGTCGTTCACCGGCACGTCCATCTATGCCAACTCAGACGACGCCGTGATCGTTTACGGCATCAATTTCTGGAGTGGCACCCAGGTGTTCAACGCCTTCACACCCAACGTGATCACGCGCAACCGTGCGGTGCAGCCTGACCCCACCAAGGTGTCTGGCGGCGGCATCCCCCCCATCCAGACGGTGCAGAACTTCAGCAGCCTGGATTCCAAGGTGGGCAAGTCGGGCACGGAGAACTTCTACGTTTACATTGCCGTGTACACGCTGGGGTCTGACGGCCAGACCCAAAACCTGTTTGGTTACTTCTACTGGGATCCGTCCGTCACGGTTCAAGGCTGAGCGGCATGGTGGTCCGTGCGCTTTGGCCCTGTGAAAGGGCTGCAGTGCGCGGACCGTTCAAAAAGGACAAGGTGCTTTTGTGGATTCCACGTCGCCAAACGGCACATTGATCAACCTGCTTGCCGTCATTGACACCGGGTGGGTGAAGTCAACGTGCATGCGCCCGAGTCAAGACCCCAGCCACCCCACGCAGGTGGATGCCCGTGGGGTGTTCATGTTTTGTTCTGGGGAGCATGAGGTCACCAAAGACCCGGTGACCGACTTGTCCTGCATCACGGTCGGTGCGGGACGCCAGATGGTGTTGCGTGCGGTTTCGGGGTCCAACAACGCTGATGATGCGGTGATCGTGTACGCGGTGCGCACCCGCAGCAGCGCAGACAACCTGGTTGCCACGCCGTTCAATCCGGTGGTGGTGACGCTGGACGCAGCCGTTCAGCCCGATCCCGATTCCCCCGATGGGGGAATACCGCCTTTGGCTGTTGAAATGAACTTCAGCAGCCTGAACTCCAGTGCCGTCGTCATGGCCCCCAGGCTGTTGACTGCCGACTTTGGCTTGTACACGCTGGCACCGGATGGCCACAGCCAACAGCTGCACGGCTACTTTCGTTGGGTGTTTCGCTTGCAGCGCGAAAACCCTTCAGTCCTTCCGGATGTGAAGGCCGCGGGCTGATTCAACGCCCGTTCAACGCCAATCGCGGTCATCCCGGTGGTGGCGCCAGTGGGGTGGCGGCACATCCACCCAAACCGAGGGGCGCACCGTGGTCACGGACGGCTGCACGTAGCTGCCGTAGGGGGTGATGTAGGTGGTTTCGTTGGTGATGGTGGTGGACGACGGGTAATAGGACGAGGGCGAATAGCCGCTGCCAACCGGCACCACCGGGCTGATTTGCACCCGCACCCACTGGCCGGGGTCTTGCGGCATTTGCACGGTGTACTGCTTGCCCGCGTATTCGTAGGTCACGTTGTAGGCGGTGGTGCGGGTTTCGTACACCGTCTGGGTGCTGCAACGCTGCACGTTCTGGGTGCTGGGGGTGCCGCCGCCTTCGATCTTGTCGCCCAGCACGGCGCCGCCAATCAGGCCGATGACCGTCGCCGCGGCCCGCCCATTGCCTTGCCCGATCTGGTTGCCAATGGCCCCACCGGCAATGCCGCCCATCACCGCACCCGCGCCCGACTTCTGGCCCGGCACGGTCACCACCTCGTTGGTGCAGATTTGTCGGGGCACCGCCACTTGCTGCATGACCGGCACGGTCTGGATGACGCGGGCCATGTCGGTGCCGTCGGCGTTTTGGGCAAAGGCGCATGCGCTGGTCACCAAGGCCATGCCCGTCAGCGCCAAGGTGGCGGGCAGGCGAGAGGAGGGGGCGATGCCGGAAATGCGGTTCAGTGTGCTCATGAGAGACCTCTTGGGAGAATCGTCACGCCGAGCATGGCAGGTCATTGTCAAGCGCAGGTGATGCGCTTGTAAGAGTCTGTGACAGGCCCAGCAGTTCCCGCGCCACGGCCTCGGCCACCTTGATGCCATCCACCCCCGCCGACAGGATGCCGCCGGCATAACCCGCACCTTCACCCGCCGGGAACAGGCCATGGGTGTTGAGGCTTTGGAAGTCCTCGCCGCGGGTGATGCGCAGCGGCGAGGAGGTGCGGGTCTCCACGCCCGTCAGCACCGCGTCGGCCATGTCGTAACCCTTGATCTTGCGGCCAAAGGCGGGCAGGGCCTCGCGCATGGCGGTCACCACAAACTCGGGCAGCACCCGGGCCAGGTCGGTGGGCAGCACGCCGGGTTTGTACGACGGCACCACACCGCCCAGGCGGGTGGAGGGCTGGGCGGCCAGGAAGTCGCCCACGCGCTGGGCCGGGGCCTCGTAGTTGCCGCCGCCCACCTCGAAGGCCCGGCTTTCCAACTGGCGTTGCAACACCACCCCGGCCAGCGGGTGCACGGCAGGTTGCACCAGCGCGCGCGACTGGGCGGCGTAACGCGGGCCATCGTCGGCACCAAAGGCGGCCACCCAGCTGGCGTCGTCCTGCGGGTAGTCGGGCGGGTCCACGTTGACCACCAGGCCCGAATTGGCGTTGCGCTCGTTGCGCGAATACTGGCTCATGCCATTGGTGACCACGCGCCCGGCTTCGCTGGTGGCCGCCACCACCGTGCCCCCCGGGCACATGCAAAAGCTGTAGACCGCCCGGCCATTGGCGGCGTGGTGCACCAGTTTGTAGTCGGCTGCGCCCAGCAGCGGGTGACCGGCGTGGCGGCCCCAGCGGGCACGGTCGATCACGCTTTGCGGGTGTTCGATGCGCACGCCAATCGAGAAGGGTTTGGCCTCCATGAACACGCCGCGGTCCCACAACATGGCAAAGGTGTCGCGCGAGCTGTGCCCCAGGGCCAGCACCGCTGCCCGCGTGGGCAGCGTGCTCACGGTGCCAGTGGACAGGTCCATCACCTGCAGGGCTTGAATGCTCTGTTTTTGAGAGCTGCTTGCGCTTTCATTGAAAGCGCCAGAGGCCAAAAAAGCTTGAGAATTGGGTGCCAGTTCCACATCCACCACCCGCTGGCCAAAGCGGATGTCGCCACCCAGCGCGGTGATGCGCTCGCGCAGCGCTTCCACCACCTTCACCAGCTTGAAGGTGCCCACGTGCGGGTGGGCGGCGTACAGGATTTCGGGCGGCGCACCGGCGTCCACAAACGCCTGCATGACCTTGCGGCCCAGGTGACGGGGGTCCTTGATCTGGCTGTAGAGCTTGCCGTCGGAGAACAGGCCTGCGCCGCCCTCGCCAAACTGCACGTTGCTTTCGGGCGTGAGTTGGCGCTTGCGCCACAGGCCCCAGGTGTCCTTGGTGCGCTGGCGCACCGATTGGCCGCGCTCCAGCACGATGGGGCGCAGCCCCATTTCGGCCAGCGTCAGCGCGGCAAACAGCCCGCAAGGGCCCATGCCCACCACCACCGGGCGGTCGGCCTCGGTGTGCGGCCAGTCGGTGGGGGCGTGGCCGGGGGCCACCCAACGCATGTCGGGTGTGGGCTGGATGTGGGGGTGGCTGGCGTGCCGTTGCAGCAGCGCGGCCTCTTGCGCCGGGTCGGCCAGGCTCAGGTCCACGATGAAGACGGCCAGCAGCTCGGCCTTTCGGGCGTCGAAACTGCGTTTGAACACCGTCAGCTCGCTGATGCCGTCGGGCGCAATGCCCAGCACCTGGGCGGCCAGCTGGCGCAGCTCGGCCATGGGGTGCACCCGTTCGGGGGCCTGGGCAAATTCTTTGGTGGGGTCGGCGGCGTCGGTAGG
>DASUON010000417.1:0-7449 GCA_036276615.1 Burkholderiaceae bacterium | reverse complement strand
TTGCGCAGTGTGTACGTTCGCGCATCCACCGGGGCCCTGGTGCCGTTGTCCGCCTTCACCACGGTGGAGCGTGCGGTGGGCCCCACGGCCATCAACCACGTGGGGCAATTGCAGGCCATCACCCTCTCGTTCAACCTGGCCCCGGGTGCGGCCCTGGGGGATGCCACCAACCGGCTGGAGAAGCTGGGGGCCGACATCGGCCTGCCGTCGTCCATCATCACCAGCTACGGGGGGGACGCGGCGGTGTTCAAGAACTCGCAGGGCAACCAGGTGGTGCTGATCGCGGCGGCACTGCTGGTCATTTACGTGCTGCTGGGGGTGCTGTACGAGAGTTACATCCACCCGCTCACCATCCTGGCGGGCTTGCCGTCGGCGGCGGTGGGGGCGCTGGGCACGCTGATGCTGTTCAAGCAGGACCTGACGCTGATCGCCACCATCGGCATCCTGCTGCTGATCGGCATCGTGAAGAAGAACGCCATCATGATGATCGACTTTGCCCTGGACGCCCAACGCCACGGGGGCATGACGCCGGCGCAAGCCATCCGCGAAGCGTGCATCCTGCGTTTCCGCCCCATCATGATGACCACGCTGGCGGCCCTCATGGGGGCCTTGCCGCTGGCCCTGGGCCTGGGGGCAGGGGCCGAATTGCGCCAGCCTTTGGGCCTGGCGGTGGTGGGCGGGTTGGTGTTCTCCCAGGCGGTCACCCTGTACATCACGCCGGTCATTTACCTGGCCTTGGATCGCTTCAGCGGCAGTGGCCCCGATGTGACGCCGGAGGCGCTTCACACCTGAGCTTCGCGCCCCGCTCCCTCAAAGCGCAACGCGGCAGGCCTGTTCCTCGAAGGTGGACACCGGTGTCGGGCGACCGAACAGGTAGCCCTGGTAGTGCTCGCATCCGCTTTGGACGAGCTGGTCACGTTGGGCCTCGGTTTCCACCCCTTCGGCAATGACGGCCATGTTGAGGTTCTGGCCCAGCGCAACGATGGCGGAAACGATGGGCGACGGCTGGCCGCTGCCGTCCAGGGCGCTGACAAACGACTTGTCGATCTTCAACTGGTCAAAGGGCAGGTGCTGCAGGTAAGACAGGGACGAATACCCGGTGCCAAAGTCATCCAGCGAGAACTGAAGGCCATGGGCCTTGAGCTGGTTCATGGTGCGGGTCACGTTGTCCATGTTGGTCAACAGCAGGCTCTCGGTCACTTCCAGTTTCAGCCGCCCGGGGGGCACGCCATGGCGGTCCAGGGCATTGAGCACCATGGCCACAAACCCTTCGTCCAGGAACTGGCGGGCACTCACATTGACGGCCAAGGTCAACGTGTCAAAGTCTTTCAGGTGGGCCCATTTGGCCAACAGGGCGCAGGCCTGGTCGATGATCCAGGCCCCGATGGGCACGATCAGCCCCACTTCCTCCGCCAACGGGATGAAGGCCATGGGCGACACCAACCCCTGTTGGGGGTGCTGCCAGCGGATGAGCAACTCCGCGCCCTGCAGCCGTCCGGACGCATGCACTTGCGGTTGGGCATACGCCACAAACTGCTGTTCACGGAGGGCGGTGTTCAGCTCAGCTTCCAGGTGTGCGCGGGCCACCACCTCGTCTTGCATGGCGGGGGCGTACCACACCACGGTGTTGCGCCCGGTGGCTTTGGCGCGGTACATCGCCATGTCGGCTTGTTTGATGAGTTCGTCAGCCGACACATGGCCCGCATGGAAGGGGGCCACCCCAATGCTGGCGGAACACCGGTGGTGCAATTCCTGGTGTCGGTCTTGTTCCATGCCATGGACATGCAGCCGATAGGGTTTGGCCAGGCCCTCCAGCAGGCCTTGTGCAAGGGGCGGTACTTGGGTTTGCAAGTCGGCGGGGCATGCAAAACCGGTCAGCAGCACCACAAACTCGTCGCCACCCATGCGGGCCACCATGTTCTGGCCACTGATTCGCGCTTGCAGCCGCCGTGCCACGGCCACCAGCAAACGGTCGCCCATGACGTGCCCGCGTGTGTCGTTGAGGATCTTGAAGTTGTCCAGGTCAATGAGCAGCAATGCGCCGTAGGGGGGGTGACCGAGCTGGGGCATCAAGGCGGATTGCAGCCGGTCGTGCAGTGACCGGCGATTGGGCAGGCTGGTCAACGGGTCGTGGTAGGCCAGGAAGCGGATCTCGTGTTCACTGGCTTTCTTGTAGGTGATGTCCTGTCCGGTGCACACATGGTGGCTGATTTGTCCGCGGTCGTCATGCACGGTGCTGAACGACAGCAGGGCCAGCAGCGTGTCGCCGTTCTTTTTACGCAGCCAGACTTCTTCTTCCCAGCGCCCAGCCCCGTTGTCGAGTGCTCGGGTCATGCGCTGGGCCAGGTCGGGGGGGTTGCGGGCCGAGTTCAGCACCGACAGGGGCTGGTCGGCAAAGTCCGAGAGCTCGTAGCCGGTGAGGCGCACGAATGCGTTGTTCACCTTCAGCACCCGGTGGTGGCGGTCGGTGACCACCACGCCATCGGCAGAGCAATCGAACAGGGTGGCCGACAGGCGCAACTGCTCGGCGGCCTGCCGTTGGGTGGATACGTCCTCGACGATCCACACACTGCCCTGGTTCAGCTGATGCCGGTTCAGCACCGAGCCTCGAAGGTGGGCCCAGAACACCTCGCCATTGCGGCGGACCATTTGCAGTTCGGTTTCGTAGGCCACCGAGCCCCGGCCAAATGCGGCAGCGGCGTTTCGAATCACATGGTCGAACTGCTCGTCACTGCAATGCAATTGCCGGGTGTGGGTGTCGACCAGGCCGTTGGCGGGGCAGGCAAAGATTTCCTCGGCGGCGGCGTTGGCCATCAACACCCGGTTGCCCCGCACAAACAGCACGCCCACCCGGATGTTGTTGAGCACGGCCTTCTGTTCATTGAAGGCGGCCAGGAGATCGTCTCGCATGCGCACCAGTTGCCGACCCAGTTGGCCGATTTCATCCTGAGCATGGGCTTGGAACGGGGTTTCCAGGCGTCCTGCGGCCAGTTCCTTGGAAAACCCCATCAGGCGTCGCACGGGGGTCAGCACCCGACGCCGAAGGGCCACGAACACCAAGGCCACGCCCCCCACGAACTGCCCCAGCAGCACCCAGAGGAACACGGTTCGATCACGGCGGAGTTCCTGTTGCAGGACGGCGTCATCCACCGTGATCTGGAACAGCCCGATCACCGTGTTGCCGTGCACGATGCTGCGCTGAAGGGTTTGCTGGTGTTCCAGTGGCCGGGGGGGCGCTTTCAAGTCCAGCAGGGGTTGGCCGTCAAGGTCCAGAACCCGAAACGAAATCACCTCAGGGTCCAGCAGGGCGGTGTTGCCCACCGTCGTGAGACCGTCCATGTCGAAGTTCCACAGGGGCTCGGCCAGCACGCGGGCCAGAACCTCTTCCTTGTTGTCCAGCACCTGCTGGCGCAGGGTCAGGGCCTGGTCCTGACGCACGTTCCACAGCATCAGGGCTCCGCCCAGGGCGGGCAACATCAAGCCCACCGTCATGGCCATCAGGACGCCCGCACTCAGACCGCGCTGCCAGACGCGCAGCCTGTCCAGCATCGTCCCGGCCAGTGCACGGGCCTGATGCATGCGGTGGAATGCGAGGGGTTCCTGCACTGGTGCTCCTGCTTCGGGTCACGTGCAACGCTATTTCAGCCAGCGGTCATGGTACCAGCGCTTGAGCGCTTCCCGGGACGGGTTTCCGCCGGAATGCTGCAAGCTGCGGGTATTCAGGACCAGCGGTTCCTGGATGAAGCCACTGGGGGGGCTGCCGTTGAGGGCGCGTTGGATTTCATCCAGCAATTGGTAGCCCTGAAGGTCCAGGGGTTCGCCGATGGTGGCGATCTGGGCCGCTCGCCCTGAACGCACCCGGGACAGGGCCTTGACCGAACCGTCCCCCGCGGCCACGTTGGCCAGGTCTTTGCGACGGGCCAACTGCAGCGGGATTTCCATGTGATCGAAATACACATCGTTGATGGCCATGGCGTAGGTCCACCGCTCACCCCATCGGGCCAGCTGCGTTTGCACCTGCTGCGGCATTTGTTGTGCGGCATCTGAAATGGGCACGTCCACCACCGCCAGCAATTCGCACCGCAGGCCGGGGGCGCAACGCGTGACGCCATCGGCCATGGCCTGGGTCTTGGCGTTGGCAATGTCAAAGCGCCCGTCGTTGAAAATCACCACCCCCACCGGGCGTTGGCGTTCGAGGGCATCACGCATCACCTCGGCCAAGGCCAATCGCGCCACTTCGATGGGCGAAGTGGCCACATTGAAGTACAACCCCGGCACATGGGCACCACTGCCTGCGTGCCAACCCACCAGCACCACGTTGCGTTGCCTCAGGGCGTGCAGTTGCGTTTCGCAAGCGTCGGGGTCAAAGCCGCCCAACACCACCGCGTCAGCGGCCAGGGTGCGAGGTTGTGCCAACAGGGTGCAAATCCGCGCCATGGAACCCTGGCCATCGAGCGCCGTGACCTTCCAGCCCACGGCGTGTGCCGCCTCTGACAGCCCCCTGAACACCCCCATGGCGCCACCGTTGCGGTAGTCCACCGACACAAAGACCACGCTGTGCCCCGGGATCACCCGTGGGACGTTGACGGGGAAGGTCGAGGCGGCGTTGGGAAGGGCGTTGGCTCCATGGGCCAACGACGCCACCCACCCCAGCGCCACGCAGAGCAGGAATGAACACAGGCGGCGACCCGGCATCTTCATGTTGGAGCACCCACGTTGGCGAAGTGACGCGCACGGAATGCCCATTGAACCAAATCAGGCCTGCTGGTGCAACCTTGGTGACGGTGCCGTAGGGTGCGGGCAAGTTTGATCTGTTATGGTTTTCCCTAGTATCGCCTTATGAGGAGTTTTCCCATGGATCGTCGTTCCTTGATCAAAAACGCTGGCTTGGCCGGAGTTCTGGCCGCGGGCGTTGCCCCTGCGGTGCATGCCCAGGCCGCCATTCGCTGGCGTCTGGCTTCCAGCTTTCCCAAGGCATTGCCCACCATCTTTGGGGCGGCTGAGAAGTTCTCCGAAACCGTCAAGGCGCTGTCGGGCGGCAAATTTGAGGTGTCTGTGCACGCCGGTGGCGAGCTGATGCCCCCCTTTGGTGTGGTGGACGCCCTGCAAGCCGACACCGTGGAGATGGCGCAGACCGCGTCTTACTACTTCACCGGCAAGGACCCCATTTTTGCGTTCGGCTGTGCCGTGCCCTTTGGCCTGACCGCCCGCCACATGGACGCCTGGATGGAACACGGCAACGGCCGCAAGCTGCTGGACGAGTTTTATGCCAAGTACAACATCGTCTCCATGAGCTGCGGCAACACCGGCACCCAGATGGGCGGCTGGTACCGCAAGCCCATCAAGACCGTGGCCGACCTCAAGGGCCTGAAGATGCGCATGGGTGGCGGCCTGTTCGGCGAGGCCATGGCCAAGCTGGGTGTGGTGGCCCAGAACATGCCCGCGGGCGAGGTGTACCAGGCGCTGGAAAAAGGCACCTTGGACGCCACCGAGTTCGTGGGGCCGTTTGACGACGAGAAGCTGGGCTTCCACAAGGTGGCCCCGTTCTACCACTACCCCGGTTGGTGGGAGGGTGGCGCCGAGCTGGAGTTCTTCATCAACAAGAAGGCGTTTGACGCCTTGTCGGCAGAGAACAAGGCCATCGTCCGCGCCGCGGGTGCTGTGGCGGCCCGTGACATGACCGCCAAATACGACGCGCAGAACCCCGCGGCCCTCAAGCGCCTGGTGGCCGCAGGCACCAAGCTGACCGCCTTTACCAAAGAGGTGATGGACGCTGGCTTCAACGCCTCGATGGAGGTGTTTGCCGCCCACGAGGCCAAGTCACCCGAGTTCAAGAAGATCCACCAGGACATGCGTGCATTCCAGCGGGAGCAAATCCTGTGGAACCGCTTCTCGGAGTGGCGCTACGACAGCTACATCAGCAACGCCAAGATCTGACTTCTGAATTCATAGCAAACTATCTAAGCATTAAAAGCGGTAGGTGCCAAAAATATTCTTAACTTTTGCCCCGTCATGGCCCGTGTGCGGGGACGGGCCATGGGCACTCACCGCCGCGTCAGCGCACCCAGGGCCAAGGTCAGGGCCAGGCTGGGCAGGGCCGAGCCGAATTGCGGGGCCCAGGTGGCCAGGCCATGGAACACCGCAATGCCCACCACCCAGATGACCACCGCCGTGGCGTCCACCTTGCGGGAGGCGCTTGCGCTGTCCAGGGCCGCAAGTTTCCAGCCAAGGCGGCCCAGGATCACGCCGAACAGCGGCACGAACACCGAGCTGAGCATCAGCAGGAAGGGCTCCAGGCTGTGCATGGGCAGCACGCAGGCCAGCGCCGTGCACAGCAAGGCCCCGCCCACCCCCCACTGCCGCAGGCTCCAGCGCGGCAGCATGGAGTTGGCCGACACGGCGGCGGAGTAGGCATCGCCATAGGCGTTGTCCAGCTCGTCCAGCAGGATCAGGCCCAGCGCCAGCAGGCCGCCTTGGGCCAGCAACAGGGCGGTCAGCAACTCGGTTCCGGGGGCCGACACGCGGGCCACCAGCACGCCCAGGGCGTAACACCAGATGTTGGCCAGCGTGTAGCCCAGCCAGGTGCCGCGCAAGGTGGACCCGCCCGAGCGGCCATGGCGCGCATAGTCGGCCACCAGTGGCAGCCACGACACGGGCATGGCCATCACCAGGTCGATGGCCGAGGGGAAGCCCATGCTGCCGTCGCCCGGGGCGTCCATGAAGGCTTGCCAGCCTTTTGCCTGGGCCACGCCCACAAAGTGCCAGGTCAGCCACAGCAGCGAGCCGATCACCAGCGGCAACCCGATGCGGCTGACAAAACGGCGCACCAGCGTGAGCATGGAGCCGGTCATCAGCAGCGTCAGCACGCCGCCCCACAGCAGCGTGGCCACCAGCAGCGGCACCTCGGTGCCGGTGACCTGCTTGACGATGGCCTGCATGCCTTCGCGCATGACCACCAGTTCGAACGTGGTCCAGCCCACCAGCTGCACGATGTTGAGCAGCACAGGCAAATGCCCGAACGCGCTGCCGTACACCCGGTGCATCAGGCCCGCGCTGGACAGGCCGGTGTCGCAACCCACCCGGGCGGTCCAGGCCAGCAGGCCCGAGCCCAGCACCGAGCCGATGACGATGGCCCACAGCGCATCGCGCGTGCCCACGGCGGGCACCAGGTAAGCGCCGACCTGCATCACCAGCAGGCCCACGCCCAGGCTGAACCACAGCGAGGCATGCGACCAGCCAGAAAACACCCGCTGGTCGGCGGGCACGGGTTGCAAGGCAACGGAGGGGGTGTGGTTCTGAGACATGGGTTCAGGCATCGGAAGAGGGCAGGGGGATGGTTTGCATGGCCACGGGCGCGGCGCTGTGGTTCAGCGGGCCGCTGCCTTTGCCGGTGCGCACCGGGGCACCGGCCTGCAGGGCCTGGCGCACATAGGCGTGGGCCAGCCGGAC
>DASUON010000416.1:0-6020 GCA_036276615.1 Burkholderiaceae bacterium | reverse complement strand
CAACGTGCATGTGGAAAAGGCCGTGGCCTTGGTGGGCCTGGCCCATGCCATCGACAAGAAACCCAGCCAGCTCTCGGGCGGCATGAAGCAGCGCGTGGGCATTGCCCGGGCCTTCTCCATCCAGCCCAAGATGCTGCTGCTCGACGAACCCTTTGGTGCCCTCGATGCACTGACCCGCGGCACCATCCAGGACGAGCTGATGAGCATCGTGCGCGAGACGCAGCAGACGGTGTTCATGATCACCCACGACGTGGATGAGGCCATCCTGCTGTCCGACCGCATCCTGCTCATGACCAACGGCAGCGAGACCGAGGCTGGCGGTGTTTCCCGCTATGTGCCCGGTGGTTTGGCCGAAACCGTGGTCAACCCGCTGCCCCGCACCCGCACCCGGGCCGACCTGCACCACCTGCCCGGCTACTACGAGCTGCGCAACCACATCGTGGACTTTCTGGTGAGCCGCGCCAAGGCGCACTGACCACGTCCACCCCCACCGCTGTTTTTCACCGCAACCCCAGGAGCAACACCATGAACCGCATGGACGTCACCGAGAAGATCATTTCCACCAAAGTGGCCAAGGGCCTGCAATGGGCCGATGTGGCCAAGAAGGTCGGCCAGTCCAAGGAATGGACCACGGCCCTGTGCCTGGGCCAGATGACCGCCTCGCCCGAGCAGGCCAAGGTGCTGGGCAAGGTCTTCGGCCTCACCGCCGAAGAGCAGAAGTGGCTGCAGGTGGTGCCCTACAAGGGCTCGCTGCCCACCCCGGTGCCCACCGACCCGCTGATCTACCGCTGGTACGAAATCGTCAGCGTGTACGGCACCACCATCAAGGAGCTGATCCACGAGGAGTTTGGCGACGGCATCATGAGCGCCATCGACTTCAGCATGGACATCACCCGCGAGCCCGACCCCAAGGGCGACCGCGTGAACGTGGTGCTGTCGGGCAAGTTCCTGCCCTACAAGACCTACTGAGCCCCCCCACAGGCGCCCGAGCGGGCACAAAAAAGGGTGCCGAGGCACCCTCTTTGGTTTGCGCCGATCAGCGGCGACGTTGCCCGCCCGGGCCACCGGAGCCGCCAGGGCCACCGGTGCCGCCACCGCGGTTTTCGATGAAGCGGAAGTTGATGCGGCCCTTGGTCAGGTCGTAGGGCGACAGTTCCAGGGACACGCGGTCACCCGCCAGGATGCGGATGTGGTTTTTCTTCATCTTGCCTGCGGAGTAGGCAATCAGTTGGTGGCCGTTGTCCAAGGTCACGCGAAAGCGCGTGTCGGGCAACACTTCGTCGACCTTGCCGGTCATTTCAATCAGTTCTTCTTTGGCCATGGCCCGTTCTTTCATCGGTGCCACCTCACCGAGGGTGGCTGTGTGGTTGGTGGCTCAGAGCGCGGCAGCCGCGGCGGTGTCAACGCGGTGTGGACAGGCACTGCTGGGCGATGCAATCATCCGGTCGGGCGGCATGAGGCAAGTTACCCATGGGTTTACCCGAAAGCGTTCAAAGATAACACGCCTGTCAAGTGGGTGCAATGCCGTTCAGTTGTTGCACGAGTTGGGGGATGTCCGCAGGAGGGGCCGCTTTGGCAAACAGCCACCCTTGGAAGCAGTTGCATCCGGCCTGACGAAGGAAGGCCAGCTGTTCGGGGGTTTCCACACCTTCGGCCACCACTTGTTTCTCCAGCGACGACGCCAGACCCATGATCGCCTTGGTGATTTTGATGTGGTCGGCGCTGTGGGGAATGCCGCTGATGAACGAGCGGTCGATCTTCAGGCGGTCCACCGGCAACTGAAGCAAGTGCGACAGCGATGAATGCCCGCGTCCAAAGTCGTCCAGGGCCACGCCCACGCCCATGTCCAGCAGTTGTTGCAACGCCATGGCGGCTTGCCGCGGATCACTCATGGCCGCGGTTTCGGTCACTTCAAGTTCCAGCAAGTGCGCGGGGGTGCCGTGGCGTTGCAGCGTGTGGGCCACCTGCAGGGCCAAATTCCGGTGGCGGAACTGTTGTGCCGACACATTCACGGCCACGCGGATGCGCAGCCCTTGCTGCACCCATGCCGAGATCTGTCGGCAGGCCTCATCCAGCACCCAGTCGCCCAGGGGCAGGATGAGGCCGGAGGCTTCCGCCACCGCAATGAACTGATCGGGCGCAACCTGGCCCAGCTCGGTGTCGTGCCAGCGCAGCAGGGCTTCGGCACTGGTGACCTGGAGCCCTGGGCTTTCCACCTGGGGTTGGTAATGCAGTGTCAGCGAGTTGGTGTTCAGGGCCAGTTGCAGCCGTTCCCTGATTTTCAGGTTCTCGGTGACGCGCTGGGCCATGGTGGGGTCGTAGACGGCATGGGCACCCCGTCCCGCCGCTTTGGCCATGTGCATGGCCATGTCGGCCTGGTGCACCAGCGTCGGGGCATCCAGCAGGTCTTTCGGGCCATAGGCAATGCCCACGCTGGCACCGCTGAACACGGTGGCTGAGCCCAGCTCGGTGGGGTGGGCCAGTCGCTGAATGACTTTGTTGGCGACATGGCGGGCCATGGCGGGCGAAGGAAGGTCTTGGAGCAGGATGGCGAACTCGTCGCTGCCCATGCGTGCCAAGGTGTCGTCCCAGCGCAGGCAGCTTTTGAGGCGGTCGGCCACGTCTCGCAGCAGGGCGTCGCCCGCTTCGTACCCGTGGCCGTTGTTGATGGATTTGAAATCGTCCAGGTCCACCAAGCACACGGCCAGCATGCGCCCTGAGCGCCGGGCGTGGTCGAGTGCTCGGGTCAGTTGCTCCTGGAACATGTGGCGGTTGTGCAGACCCGTCAGCGGGTCGGTGAGGGCCAGCTGCTGGAGCTGTTCGTGCTGATCGTTGACGTGGGTGGCGTCACGCACGAAGAGGATGGCGTAGGGCTGCTCGTTGGTGGCGATGTGGTGACCCAGTGCGATGTCCACCACCACTTCACGTCCCTCCCGGTGCACCAAGCGTTGTCTGCCCAGGCTGCCCATGGGATGGGCACGCGGACGTGCAAAGTAGCGGTCCACGTGTCGTTGATGGCGGCTCAACACCGACGGGGGGATCAGCATCTCGATGGATTGGCCCAGCAGTGCTTCACGCGGATGGCCGCACAAGTGGGCCAGCGCCTGGTTGACGAAGTGGATGCGGCAAGCCGGGTCCACCACCAGGATGCCGTCGGGGGCTGAATCGATGAGGTGTTGTCGAAACTCGGGTGTGGTCCACATGGATGGTTTCCCTTTCAGTCGGCGGTGGCCACGTCCGCGACGGTGGTCGCGGGTTGAAGGAACGCTTTGATGTCCAGTGCTGCAGCGCAGCAGCGTTGGGCCTGGCCGCGCACATCGTTGGGTTGTGTGGCTTCGTGCGTCAGCAGGTTGGTCTGGAACGCCATGGCGTTGAGCGCTCCCAGAAGCTCACTGATCGTGTGATCCGCATTGCGGATGGGCTTTGGCGAAGGGGCTGCTTCCATCACGTCGCTCTCCGTGCGATGGGATGCCGTGCTTGTTGCGATCTGCCCAATGCCGTGTGGGCTGCATGCCTGTGCTCACTGCGGAGATTCGGGCGTTCGCCGTCTGGGACGAGCAAACGCCGAGCCATGGGAAGAGGACCGAAGTGGCAGGCGGCAGCTGCTGGATGAACTTGCATGGAATGTCGGGTGGCCTGGTGCAAGGCGCGGTCGGGATGCACGACCCGGCCGCTCAATGCTGCGCACGGTTCCCACCTCCCAGACCATTCACTTTTGTGTCAAACATTATGAACTTAAAGTCACATGAACAATTGAACTAAAGTTGAATCCAGAAAGAGCGAAGAGCTAGCTTTCTGCGGCATGAACGACAAGCTCGAATTCGCCCAGCGGCTCCAAAATGCAATGGTGAATGTGGGCTTGCAGCCCCGCCCAGGGGTCCTGTACAACCTGTTCAACACCCGCTACTGGGGGCGCTCCGTCAGCTTTCAGGCGGTGTCCAAATGGCTCAAAGGGGAAGCCATTCCTGCCCAAGACAAACTGCAGGTGTTGGCCCAAATCCTGAATGTGGAGCCCGAGGTGTTGCGCTTTGGTACGGCGGTGCGCGACGCCGTTTACCGGCGACGACGACGGTGGGACGAAAGCATCGGGTATCTGGAGCAGGAGACTTTTGATGCCTTCCTGCGCTTGCCTCCGTCCCAACGGAAAGTGCTGCGGGAGGTGATCCTGACGTTTGTCAAGGCGCATGCCAAGACTGACGGTGCAACGTCCGGCCCGAGCAAGCCTTCTGTACCCGCCAAAGAATAGGCGGTGCTGGTGGCCGCTCAGCCCACCAGCGTCATCGGGCACGAGGTGGTTTTCACCCGCACGGTGGCCGGGCGCACCTCATAGGGCACGGGGCAATCGTCCAGCCCTGCCCCCTGGCGGCGGGTCTGCACCTTGGCGGCGATGGTGGCGGCCTGGCGGCCAATGGGCTCGATGTAGCGGCTGGCCTGCCCGGCGATGGTGATGCAGTCGCCCAGCGCATGGATGCGCGGGTGGCTGGTGGCCAGCGTGCGGCCATCGACCGCAATGCCCTGGTCCCAGGCCAGCCCGGCACTGGCGGCCAGGCGGTTGGGCGTGGTCAGGCCGGTGGCGGCAATCACCTGGTGGGCCTGCACGGTGTCGCCGTTGCTGAGGGAGATGGTTTTGAGGCCGTCGCTGTCGGCCATGGAGGTCACCGACACGCCGCCCACAAAACGGATGGGCAGGTCTTTCCACGCCGCCAGCGCGGCCTGGCCTGCCCCCTGCTGCTGCCAGCGGGCCAGGGGTTCGGGCTGCGGGTCCAGCAGCGTGACGTGGCACCCGGCCAGGGCCAGGTCGTTGGCCAGTTCGCTGCCGATCAACCCCGCGCCCACGATGGCCACCTGCGGCACCACGCCCGGGGGCAGGGGGCCTGCGTCGGGCAAGCCCAGGCTGTGGCGCAGGCGCAGGTAGGCGTCCAGGTGGTTGATGCGCCAGCACAGCTCGGGCGGCAGGCTGGGCGGCAGCGCCACCTGGGCCCCGTGGGCCAGCACCAGTTCGGCAAACGGCAGGGTGCCGCGGGTGGTGGTGAGGGTGAGCGTGCGCGGGCAGATGCGGGTGGCTTGGGTCTGGGCCAGCAGGCGCACGCCCAGGCGCTGGGCGGCCTGGGTGCCGGTTTCGCGCACCAGGCTGGCGGTGGGCAGCCGTTTGGCCAGCGCCACCGACAGCAGGGGTTTGTCGTACACGTCACCCGCGCAGGCGCTCACCAGGGTGATGGGCAGGGCCGCGTCCAGCGCCCGCAGGGCTTCGGCCATGGCCCACCCGGCCCGGCCACCGCCCACGATGACCACGCCCGCCGCGGGCTTGCCTGCCACCCGTGGGCCGCAGCCCAAGGTGCTGGCGGGGCGGCTGGCCGCGGTGGGGCGTGGCGGCGGGGTGTAGGGGGCAAAGTCCGCCTTGGTGACGTTGCACAGCGGGCAGGCCCAGTCGTCGGGAATGTCCGCAAAGCGGGTGCCCGGGGCCAGGCCGCTGTCGGGGTCGCCCTTGGCTTCGTCGTAGATCCAGCCGCAGGCGTTGCAGATGAATTGTTGGAACGGTGCCGGGGGGGCGGTGACAGGGGGTTGGCTCACAGCGGGCTCCAAGGGCGAGGTCAGACCGGACTCAGGCGGGCAGGGTGTCGGCGCACAGCGCCGCGGCTTGTTTGCGCAGGTGTTTGATGGCGGGGGTGACGATGCCCACAAACTGCGCTTCGCGCACGCGGCGTTGCACGCTGGACTGCATCAAATACCCCCGTGCACCCTGGTGCATCAGGGCGGAGTTGGCGGCGCGCATGCACAGCTCGCCTCCCGCCAGGCGGGCGTTGAGCACGTCCAGGTAGAAAGCGTCGGAGGGGTCATAAGGGGTTTCGCACAGGCGGGCGACGGTGCCCACCAGGTCATCCAGCTCGGCCTGGAGCTGGTCGGGCCGGTCGTCCAGGAACTGGTTGACGTGGCCCAGTTGGTCTTCCACCGCCCACATGCTGTCGATGGCCCCCTGGATGATGCCCGCGGCAATGCCGCATTGCAGCAGCAGGAAGGCC
>DASUON010000415.1:0-6449 GCA_036276615.1 Burkholderiaceae bacterium | reverse complement strand
GGCCGTGGCCACCGCACGCGTGCCCTTCTTGTCCACGTTCTTGTCCACCACCGTCACCGCCGGTTCGGCCAGGAGGGAGAGGGACGGGTAGACCACGTCGAACTTGGAGCCGAATTCCTTTTCCAGCAGGTAGGCTTCGTTTTCCCAGGCAATGAGCACATCGCCCTGGTTGCGCTGGGCAAAGGTGATGGTGGAGCCCCGGGCGCCGGTGTCGAGCACGGGCACGTTGGCGTAGAGCTTGGCCACAAACTCTTTGGCTTTGGCGTCTCCACCGTATTTGCGTTTGGCGAATTCCCACGCGGCCAGGTAGTTCCAGCGGGCACCGCCCGAGGTCTTGGGGTTGGGGGTGATGACCTTCACGTCGGCGCGGATGAGGTCGTCCCAGTCCTTGATGCCTTTGGGGTTGCCTTCGCGCACCGCCAGGATGATGGTGGAGGCGTAGGGCGTGCTGTTGAGCGGCAGGCGTTTTTGCCAGTCCTTGGGAATCCAGCCACCGTGCTCGTTCAGGGCGTCGGTGTCACCGGCCAGGGCCAGGGTGGCCACGTCGGCTTCCAGGCCGTCGATGATGGAGCGGGCCTGCTTGCCCGAGCCGCCGTGGCTTTGCTTGATGCTGACGTCCTGCCCGGTCTTGGCCTTCCAGTGCTTGGCAAAGGCGGCATTGAACTCGACGTAGAGCTCGCGGGTGGGGTCGTAGGAGACGTTGAGCAGCTCGACCTTGTTTTGCGCCCAGGCCATGCTGGACGCAGCCACCAGGGTCAGGGCACCCAGGGTGCGGAGGGCTTGGCGCAGGGCGTGGCGGCGGGGGGTCATGAAGCGTTCCTTTCGATGGATTCAGCAGATGGCCTGCATCATCGAAACAAAGCTTCAGATTGGGAACGAATTAGATTTCAGTTGTTTATACCGAAAACATCTATATCTCTCAATCCAACGACTCAGGCACCGCGGGCGGGGCGCTGACGGCCCGCACCAGCACCACCCCGCCAGCCACCACCAGGGCGGCACCGGCCCAGGTCCAGCCGTCGGGCCACACCTGCCACAGCACCGCGTCGAACAGCACGCCCCAGGCCAGGGCCGAGTATTCGAAGGGGGCCACCACCGCGGCATCGCCATGGCGGAAGGCTTCCACAATGCAAATCTGCCCTGCCATGCCGGTGACCGCCAGCAACACCAGCCAGGGCGCATGTGCCCACAACACCGGCTGCCAACCCGGCAGGGCCAGGGCCAAGGCCCCCGCGGCCAGGAAGGTGGTGGTCCAGAACACCAGCGAGGCCGAGCTGTCGGTGCGCGACAGCACCCGCCCCGCCACCGCGGCCACGGCATACCCCGCGGCGGCGGCCAGCACCGCCAGCGAGGCGCTGGAGCGCCACAGGTCGTCCCAGAAACCCGCCCCGGGCCGCAGGGCCACCCACACGCCGCCAAACCCCAGCACCACCGCCCACACGCTGGCGCGGGGCACTTTTTCGCCCAGCACCGGCCCCGACAGCAGGGTGACCAGCACTGGCGCAATGAAAAACAGCACATAGGCCGAGGTGAGCGACAGCGTTTGCACCGCGTGCGAAAACAGGGCCAGCATGCCCACCGTCAAGCCGCCGCGCAGCAGGTGCAGGGGCCAGCGCACCCGCCACAGGGTGTGCCCCTGGCGCTGCCACAACACATGGGCCAGCACCAAGGGCCAGGCGGTCAGGCCGCGCAGGGCCGCCACCTGCAAAGGCGCGTAGTGGGCCGACAGGGTTTTGATGGACGTGTCCATCAACGAGAAACACCCCATGGCCAGCAGCATGGCCACGATGCCGCGGCGGGTGACTTCGGCGTGGCTCCCGGCGCTCATGCCCGGCCCTCCACCACCAGCCGCGCCGCGGCCAGGTCCCACCCGGCCCAGCCGCAGCTTTTGAACAGCACGGGGCCAGGGATGCGCGGCACTCCGCCTTGAACCACCTCGCGCAGCGTGGGGAAGGTGGCCGGGTCCAACCCCGCCTGGAGAAGGTCCCCGGCCTCGTGGTGGGCCAGGTCGGTGTCCACCACCACCCGACCCTGGGCGGCCACGTGGCGGCACAGTTCAGGGGCCAGTTCCACCATGGTGGGGGTGAAGGCCCCCACCGCGGCCACAAAGTGCTGCGGGCCGGGCAAGGCCGACAGCACCACGCCCTGGGCCGGGGTGCAGGTGACCACCAGCGGGCATTCGGGCAGCGCGGCGCTGGGGTCGGGCACCACACGGGCGTCCAGCCCCAGGGCGTGGGCATGGTCCACCAGCGCCTGGGCGCTGTGGGCGCTGCGCGAGGCCACCCACACCTCGCGGGTGCCCAGGCCCGCGGCAAACGCCTCCAGGTGGGCACGCCCCTGCACACCGGCCCCCACCACCAACAGGCGGCCTTGGGGCTGGGGTGCCAGACGCTGCGCCGCCAGCAGCGACACCGCCGCGGTGCGGCGGGCCGTGACGGTGGGGCCGTCCAGCACCGCCACGCGTTGGCCGGTGGCCACGTCGAACACCAGCACGTCGCCCTGGATGGTGGGCAGGCCCCGCTCGGCATTGCCGGGGGTGAAGGTGATGAGTTTGGTCATGGCCACGCGGGCGTCGTGCGCGGGCATCACAAACAGGGTGCCGCCGCCGGGCAGGGACTGCACCAGGCGCGGGGGCACCGCCACCGCAGGGTCGGTCAACACGGCGGCGATGGCCCGGGCCAAGGCGGGGTACGGCAGGAGGAGAGCGGTGGTCATCTGCCCCGATTCTCGCCAGGGAATGCCGCGGACGCGGCACTTGGCGGCATTGGCTCCGTGCTGCGGGCGTAAACTGGTGTGCTGTGTCCGCCCAGCCCTCTGCCCCACCCGACCTCGACCCCAGCCGTTGCCCGCTGTGCGGCGGCCCCAACGGTTGCGCCCTGTGCCCGGGCGAACCGCGTGCCCGCGGCGAGGGCAGCCCGCCGTGCTGGTGCACCCAGGCGCACTTTCCCGCCAGCCTGTTGGCGCAGGTGCCTGCCCACGCGCAACGCAAGGCCTGCATTTGTGCCCGCTGCGTGGCCGCCCACCCCCATCCCTGAACGCTCCCCCAAGCCACCCCGCCCATGTGCCAGTTGCTCGGCCTCAATTGCGCCACCCCCACCGACGCCACCTTCAGCTTCACCGGTTTCTGCCAACGCGGCGGGGCCACCGACCACCATGCCGATGGCTGGGGCATCGCCTTTTTTGAGGGCAAGGGCCTGCGCCACTTTGTGGACCACGAATGCGCGTCGCAGTCGGCCATGGCCGATTTCCTCAAGCGCTATCCTTTAAAGAGCAAAAACATCATTGCCCACGTGCGCAAGGCCACCATCGGCTCTGTGTGCCTGGAGAATGCCCACCCGTTTGTGCGCGAGCTGTGGGGCCGCCATTGGGTGTTTGCCCACAACGGGGACCTGAAGGACTACCACCCCAAGCTGCACACCCACTTCCAGCCGGTGGGCACCACCGACAGCGAACGGGCGTTCTGCTGGCTGATGCAGGAGCTGGCTAAGTCCCACGCCGCCCTGCCCAGTGTGACCGAACTGACCCACACCCTGCACGAGCTGGTGCCCCGGGTGCGGGCGTTTGGCACCTTCAACTTCTTGCTGAGCAACGGCGACGCGCTGTGGGCGCATTGCAGCACCAAGCTGCACTACCTGGTGCGGCAGCACCCCTTTGCCCAGGCCACGCTGATGGACCACGACTGGACCGTCAACTTTGCCGAGCTCAACCAGCCCGACGACCGGGCCGCCGTGATCGTCACCACGCCGCTGACCGCCAACGAATGCTGGACTGCCTTTGAAGCAAACCAGCTCAAGGTGTTTGTGGACGGTTTGCCGGTGGATTGAGCCCGCCCATTTCAACAGGAGACACACCATGAAGCGACGCACCCTGATCGGCACCGGCCTGGCCGTGGCCGCCCTGCCCACCCTGGGCCTGGCCCAGAGTCTGGAAAAACCCAAGCTCACCATCGCCGTGGGCGGCAAGAACCTTTTCTACTACCTGCCGCTGACCATTGCCGAGCAGCTGGGCTACTTCAAGGCCGAGGGGCTGGACGTGACCATCGTCGACTTTGCGGGTGGTGCCAAGGCCCTGCAGGCGGTGGTGGGCGGCAGCGCCGATGTGGTGTCGGGCGCGTTCGAGCACACCATCAACATGCAGGCCAAGGGCCAGGCCATGCGGGCCTTTGTGCTGCAGGGGCTGGCCCCGCAGATCGTGCTGGGCGTCAACCCAAAAACCATGCCCAATTTCAAGTCCATCGCGGACCTGAAGGGCAAGAAGATCGGCGTGACCGCACCGGGCAGCTCCACCAACGTGCTGGTGAACTTTGTGCTGGCCAAGGCGGGGCTCAAGCCCAGCGACGTGAGCATCATCGGCGTGGGGGCGGCCAACGGTGCGGTGGCGGCCATGCGCTCGGGCCAGATCGACGCCATCAGCAACCTGGACCCCGTCATCACCCTGCTGCAACGCTCGGGTGACCTGAAGATCGTCACCGACACCCGCATCGTTTCCGAAGCGGAAAAGGTGTTCGGTGGCCCCATGCCCGCAGGCTGCCTGTACGCGCCGCAGCCCTTCCTGGACAAGAACCCCCAAACCGCCCAGGCCCTGACCAACGCCATGGTGCGCGCCAACAAGTGGATCCAGGCCGCAGGCGGTGGCGACATCATCAAGGTGGTGCCCGAAAGTTACCTGCTGGGTGACCGTGCGGTGTACATCGACGGCTTCCTGGCCGCGCAAAAAGCCCTGTCGCCCGACGGCAGCATTCCGCCCAAAGGCGCGGAAACGGCGCTGCGCGCCCTGGCCAGCGTGGACGACAAGCTGGCCAGCGCCAAGCTCAACCTGGACGCCGTCTACACCAACGAGTTTGTGAAGAAGGCCAACGCCAAGTACCCCAAGGCGTGACCATGAGCGCCCCCGCCATCGACTTGCAGGGTGTGGCCTGCACCTTCGTCAGCAAGGACAACCCCGGCCAGCGCTACACCGCGGTGCAACACGTCACGCTCACCGTGGGTGCGGGCGAGTTCGTCAGCGTGGTGGGGCCCACCGGCTGCGGCAAAAGCACCCTGCTGAACGTGGCGGCGGGCCTGCTGCAACCCAGCCAGGGCACGGTCAGCGTGTTCGGGCGGCCGTTGGCGGGCATCAACACCCGGGCGGGCTACATGTTCCAGGCCGAAAGCCTGATGCCCTGGCGCACCGCCCTGGACAACGTGATGGCCGGTCTGCAATTCCGCGGTGTGCCCGACGCCGAGGCCCGCGCCCAGGCGCAGGACTGGCTGCGCCGCGTGGGCCTGGGGGCCTTTGGCGACCGCTACCCGCACCAGATGAGCGGCGGCATGCGCAAGCGCGCCAGCCTGGCGCAAACGCTGGTGCTGGACCCCGACATCATCCTGATGGACGAGCCCTTTTCGGCGCTGGACATCCAGACCCGCCAGCTCATGGAAAACGAGGTGCTGGCGCTGTGGCAAGCCAAGAAAAAGGCCGTGCTGTTCATCACCCACGACCTGGACGAGGCCATTGCCATGAGTGACCGCGTGGTGGTGATGAGCGCGGGCCCGGCCAGCCGCCCCATGGGCGAATTTGCCATCGACATCCCCCGCCCACGCGACGTGGCTGAGGTGAAGGTGACGCCCCGCTTCCTGGAGCTGCATGCCGCCATCTGGGGTGTGCTGCGCGAAGAAGTGCTCAAGGGCTACCAGCAGCAATTGCAGAAAGTGGCTTGAGTTGTCTATGTGGAAATGGATCAAACCGCGCACCGCCACCCTGCGGCTGTGGCAACTGGCGCTGCTGGTGCTGCTGTTCGTGTTCTGGCACGTCATGACCCGCCCGGGGCTGATCCCGCCCTTCATGTTCGACAACGAGCAGCAGGCGGCGTTTTTCTTCGGCCAACCCATCCAGGTGCTGCAACGCATCTGGGCCTGGTTCGTGACCGACGCCGACATCTACCAACACCTGGGCGTGACGCTGATGGAAACGGTGATGGCTTTTGCCATCGGGGCCGTCACCGGCCTGTGGGCGGGGCTGTGGCTGGCGCTGTCGCCCATGGCCTCGGCCATTCTGGAGCCCTACATCAAGGCCATGAATGCCATGCCCCGCATCATCCTGGCCCCCATCTTTGCGGTGTGGTTCGGGCTGGGCATGGGCTCCAAGGTGGCACTGGGGGTGACGCTGGTGTTCTTCATCGTGTTCTTCAACGTCTACCAGGGCGTGAAAGAGGTCAGCCCCGTGGTGCTGGCCAACGCCCGCATGCTGGGAGCCAGCCAGCGCCAGCTGCTGCGCCACGTGTACCTGCCCAGCGCCACCAGCTGGGTGTTCAGCTCGCTGCACACCAGCGTGGGCCTGGCCTTTGTGGGCGCGGTGGTGGGTGAATACCTGGGCTCCAGCCAAGGGGTGGGCTACCTCATCCTGCAGGCCGAAGGGCAGTTCGACATCAACACCGTGATGGCCGGCATCCTGGTGCTGACCAGCTTTGCCCT
>DASUON010000414.1:0-3046 GCA_036276615.1 Burkholderiaceae bacterium | reverse complement strand
CACCCGCAGCCTGCGCGTGGAGCCGCGCATCGTCAGCAACAACCAGCTCTCCATCCAGCAAATGTGCGAGGCCGGGTTGGGCCTGGCCCTGTTGGGCAGCCTGGACGTGCAAGACGCGCTTCAGGCCGGGCGGCTGGTGCGGCTGTTGCCGCACTGGGGTCTGGGCACGCTGGCCATCTGGGCGGTGACGCCGCAGCGCGACGCCCAGCCCGCCAAGGTGCGCCAGGCCATTGAGGCCTTGCAGCGGTACCTGATCACTCAGCCTGGGGTGCGGGCTTGATGAACGCCTCCACCGTGCCCTTGACCTTGATGAGCAGGGGCTGACCGCGGCGGTCCAGCGTCTTGCCCGCGGGCACCTTGACCCAGCCTTCGCTGATGCAGTACTCGGCCACGTCGAAACGCTCTTTGCCATTGACGCGAATGCCAATGTCGTGCTCGAACAGCTCGCGCACAAAGTGCGGGCTGCGGGGGTCTTGCGACAGGCGGTCGGGCAGGGTCGGGGGGGTGGCAGACGTGCTCATGGACATCACAACAAGGGAAAACAGAAAGCGCCGATTGTCGGGGATGGCCCGGGCCGCCCAGCGCCACCCACGGAGAGAGGGCTTCCTATACTCCCCACTCTTTCATCCAGCCCTCGGGGTTCAAGTTGCTGACGGAGTTTTTCATGGGGCGTCATTGGCGCAAAACCGTTTCCATGGCCCGGGCCGCAGGGCCGCTGCTGTGGGGACTGGTCCTGACCCTGTGGATGGCCAACGCCCACCCCGCAACGCCCCCTCTGGCACTGCAAGCCCACACCCTGGACCTGTGGCCCGGCGTGCAGGTGCTGGACGACCCGCACGACTCACTCGACCTGCCCTCGGTGCAGGCGATGGCCCGCCAATTCACCGCGCCCCACAACGTCCGGGGCAGCCTGGGCCTGCACCGCAACCCTGTGTGGCTGCGTGTGTTGTTCGACGTGCCGCCCGACGCCCCCCCGGGGTGGGTGTTGGACAGCGGAGCCACCTCGCTGCACCACCTGGACGTGTACCTGCTGCGGAACCACCAAGTGGTGCAACACGCCGCACTGGGCACGCTGCAAACCCGTGACCCGACCGAGCCCCCCCGCGCCGCACGCACCCAGGCCGTGGCCTTGCAGCTGGCGCCTGGCCAACGTCACGAGCTGCTGTTGCGCATCCAGACCGATGCGGCCATGGTGCTGCCCCTCACCCTGAGCACCCCCGACGCATTCCTGGCCCGGGCCCTGCGGGAGCAGCTGTTCCAGGGCGCCTTGCTGACGCTGATGGTCTGCGTGGTGCTCTACAGCGTGGTCTTGTGGCTGACGCTGCGCGACCCCTTGTTCCTGAAATACACCGGCGTGGTGCTGGGGGGCCTGGGGTTTGCGTTGGCACAACTGGGCATTGGCGCGCAATACCTCTGGGGCGACTCGCCCTGGATGCTGGTGCATGCCGCCCCACTGGCGGCCATGTGCTCGGCCATGGGTTTGGCGCTGTTTCTTGAACATGCGTTGGTGGCCCCAGCCGGACACCCCTGGCTGTCGCGGCTGATGAAAGCCGGTGCCCTGGCCTGCGTGCTGCTGGCGCTGGCGTTTGCCGTCAACGGACTGTCCACGCAGCAAATCGGCCCACCCTTGAGCCTTCTGTCACTCACGCCCCCGCTGGTGTCGCTGCCGCTGGCGCTGCAGCGCACGCGGCAAAGGGACCCCATGGGCACCTACCTCCTGCTGGCCGTGCTGGTGTACCTGGGGGCCACGGCCACCATGGCAGGCGTGGTGTACGGCCAAATGCCCGTCAACTTCTGGACGCATCACGCCGTGCAACTGTCCTCGTTGCTCGACGCCTTGTTGCTGGGCCGGATGCTGGTGCTGCGCACCCAGACCGCCCAGCGGCTGGCCCAGCAGGCGGCCAGGGAACGCGACGCCATGCGCTCCCTGGCCCACACCGATGCGCTGACCGGCCTGCTCAACCGGCGTGGGCTGGACCACGCCCTGGCCCTGGCCCTGTCCCGCTGCACCCCCGAACACCTGTTGGTGGTGTACGTGATCGACCTGGACGGCTTCAAACAGGTCAATGACCGCCACGGGCATGACGTGGGCGACGAGCTGCTGGTGGCCGTGACCGAACGGCTGCGCACCCTGGTGCGCAACAACGACGTGGTGGCCCGCATCGGGGGCGACGAGTTCGTCATCCTCGTGGGCGGCATGGCCAAAAGCACCCAGGCGGTGGACATGGGCCACAAGCTGCTGGCGGCGTTCCACCCCCCATTCCAACTGGCCCAACACACCTGCCACGTGGGCCTGACCATTGGGTATGCCCTGGCCCCGCTGGACGGACTGGACGCCGCCAGCCTGCTCAAATGCGCCGACGCAGGCATGTACCAAGGCAAGACCGACGGCAAACACTGCCTGCGGCGGCACGAGCCCCCACACGTCATGCCGGCGGGCTGACACCGCGCAGCAGCACCTTGTCACCCACGCGCCAAGCCACCGCGCCAAGCGCGGCCACACTCCCGCACTTTCTGCACCGCCCGGCCCCGCATGACCCACCCTACCCCGCCCCTTGCCAGCCTGCACACCCGCAAAGACGCCATCGACCAGCACCGCGTGGTCACCCACCAGCCCCTGCCCCCGCTGAACGCGGGCGAGGTGCGCCTGCGCATCGACCGCGTGGCCCTCACAACCAACAACATCACCTACGCGGCGTATGGCGACGCCATGCGCTACTGGGACTTCTTTCCCACCGGCGACGCGCAGTGGGGCCACATCCCCGTGTGGGGTTATGGCGTGGTGCAAGCCTCGCTGGCCGAAGGCATTGCGGTGGGCGAGCGCTTCTACGGCTACTTTCCCATTGCCACCCACCTCACGGTGCAGGCCGACCGCGTCAAACCCCACGGCTTTGTGGACGCCGCCGCCCACCGCCGCGAGCTGCCCGCCGTGTACAACCAGTACCTGCGCTGCAGCCACGACCCCGCCCACGACGACGCGTGGGCCGACGCCCTGCTGGTGGTGCGCCCGCTGTTTGCCACCTCGTACCTGTGCGCCGACTTCCTG
>DASUON010000413.1:0-3764 GCA_036276615.1 Burkholderiaceae bacterium | reverse complement strand
CGGCCATGGCGCTCAACCCGCATTCAGCCGCCACCCTGATCGAATACGCCAACGGCCTGGTCATGCTGGACGGAGAGCACCGCCGCCCCGAGGCCCTGGCCTTGCTGCAACAAGCCGCGGCCCTCACGCCCCTGGACGCCGCGCAGCGGCTGGAGGTGAACCTGGCCACGCTGGAGCTGGCCGCCTGAGCGGCAACGCCCCGCGCCCGCTGCTCACCCCTCGGTCTGGGCAGCGGTGGGCAGCATCAGCGACAGCCACAGCAACTGCTCGAACTGCGGCGCGAAGCGGTCGATGATCTCTTGCGGGTTGGGGCACATGGCCGTGTCGGTGATCAACCCGAATTGCACGCCCCCGCCGTAGCTGAGGATGGACACCCCCACCCCGATGTCGCCCGACTGCGGCACCCAGAACATGACCTGCTCCAGCGTGCTGCCGCAGAACTTCAGTTTTTCTGCCGGGCCGGGCACATTGGTCATGACCGCCGTGGTCTTGCGCGAGAACAGGTTGAGCATGGCCTCCTGAGCCGGCTTGACCAGCAACCCCGCCACCGACAGCAGGCCAAACGCCAGCAAGGGCTGGGTGCTGCCCTTGAGGGCCTGCATGCGCTGGCGCACCGTGAACAGCCGCTCCAATGGATGGCTTTGCCCCACCGGCAACACCAGGGGCACCAGCCCGAAGCGGTTGCCCAACTTCCAGGCCTGCTCCATGGGCCGCAGGTTGACGGGCACCATGGCCCGGATGTCCTGCCCCTCAATGGGCTCGCCCCGCTCACGCAGGTACTGGCCAAACGCCCCGGCCACACACGACAGCAGCACGTCGTTGACCGAGCAGCCCAAGGCCTTGCCCACCGCCTTGACCTGCTCCAGTGAAATGGGTTCGCACCATGCCACGGCCTTGGTGGCCGAAGGCCTGGCCTTGAGGCTGGTGGCGGCATCGTCGGACATCAGCGCCAGCGCGGCCAGGTCACTCACCACCTGCCCACCCAGGCGCGCCCAGCCCAGGGTCTGCTGCCAGCTGGCCTGCATGCCTTCCACCGGCTTGGTGGCCAGCGCCATCGACTTGGCCACGCTGTCGCCCGCCACGTCCAACAGCTTGACCGCCATGCCCGTGAGCGGCTTGATGACCGCCTCGCCCAGCCACTCGGCGGCCACGTCGCCCGTGGCGGCCCGGGGCTTCTGGCCGCGCCGGGGTGGTTCCTGGCCGCCATCCACCAGGCTCATCATCACGGCGATCAGGGCCATGCCGTCGGCAATGCAATGGTGGATGCGGGCGATCAACGCGGCCCCACCGTCGTGGTTTTCGATGAGGTGAAACTGCCACAGCGGGCGCTGCGGGTCCAGCGCCTCCACCGCCAGCGCCGCCACCCGCTGTTGCAAGGCCTGGCGAGCGCCGCCTTTGCGGTGGCGGGGCAGACGCTCGGACAACACATGGTGGTCCAGGTCGAAGGCGGCATCGTGCACCCAATTGGCGCCGGTCAGGTCTTCTTCGGCGCGCTGGGTGAAGCGCGGGTAACACAGCAGGCGCTCGGTGATGCGTTGGCACAAGGCCTGGCGGGAAATGCCGGGCTTGAGCACCCAGACCCCCGTGATCATCATGAGGTTGGCGGCGGAGTCCATGCGCAGCCAGGCGGTGTCCACCTTGCTCATGCGTTGAACGGCGGGCGATGACGGGGCTGCGGTTGTGCGTGTGACCATGGCAAATGTTCTTGGAGTCCGGCCCCTATTCTGCGGGGCACTTTGCCACCTAAGATACCGGACAAACACCCCCCAAACCGAGAGGAAGCTCCCTACCATGGCCGATCTGAACGCCACCTTCGAAGCCGCTGTTGCCAACTCCAAGAACCTGAGCGAACGCCCCGACAACGCCACCCTGTTGAAGATTTACGCGCTGTACAAGCAGGCCACCGCAGGCGACAACGCCGAGAAGAAGCCGGGCTTTGGTGACATGGTGGGCCGCGCCAAGTGGGACGCCTGGAACAACCTCAAAGGCACGGCCAGCGATGAGGCCAAGCAGCAGTACATCGACCTCATCGGCTCCTTGAGCTGAGCCTTCAGCGCACCACGCCGCGCTCGCGCAGCTCGGCAATCTGCGCCACCGTCAGGCCCATGCCGCTCAGCACGGCATCGGTGTCCTGGCCCAAGGCGGGGGCGTCGCGCCAATGCCCTCCGGGCGTGCGCGACAGCTTGGGCACGATGCCCGGCACCAGCAGGGTCGATCCGTCGGGCTGCGGGCGGCTCAGCAGCATGTCCCGCGCTGCATAGTGCGCATCGGTCGCGATGTCGGCCACGGTGTAGATGCGTCCGGCGGGCACTTCGGCAAGGTCCAGCGCGGCCTGCACCTCGGACACGGTGCGTGGCGACGTCCAGGCCCCGATGGCGGCGTCCAGCTCCTGCACCCGCGCCACGCGGCCCGCGTTGTCGGCCAACGTGGCGTCCTGGCCCAGGTCATCACGGCCAATGGCCGTCATCAGCCGTTTGAAAATGCCGTCGCCATTGCCACCGATCAGCACATGGCCGTCGCGGCACGGGTAGGCGTTGCTGGGGGCAATGCCCGGCAGCGCGCTGCCCGCAGGCCCACGTACCACCCCGAAGGCGCTGTACTCGGGCAGCAGGCTTTCCATGCAGTTGAAGACGGCTTCGTACAAGGCCACGTCAATCACCTGGCCCTGGCCGCTCTTTTCCCGTTCGTGCAGCGCCATCAGGATGCCGATGACGCCGTGCAGCGCCGCCAGCGTGTCGCCCAGGCTCACCCCCACGCGCACCGACACCCGGTCCGGCTCACCCGTGAGGTGGCGAATGCCCCCCATGGCCTCGCCCAGCAGGCCAAAGCCCGGCTTGTCGCGGTAGGGGCCGGTCTGGCCGTAGCCGCTCACGCGCAGCACAACCAGCCGCGGGTTGGCCGCGATCAGGTCCGCCGGGTCCAGGCCCCAGGCTTCCAGCGCGCCGGGGCGGAAGTTCTCGATCAGCACATCGGCCTCGGCGCACAGGCGGCGCACGATGTCGCGGGCCTCGGGCGTGCGCAAATCCAGCGCCAGCGAGCGCTTGTTGCGCGACTGCACCTGCCACCACACCGAGGTGCCGTCCTTCAGCAAGCGCCACACGCGCAGCGGGTCACCGCCGCCCTGCCCGTCCTTCTTGGGCGGGGGTTCGATCTTGATGACGTCGGCCCCGAAATCGGCCAGCGTCTTGGCGGCGAAAGGCCCGGCGATGAGCTGGCCCATTTCCACCACCTTGAGCCCCTGCAAGGGGCCGTGGCCCAACGGGGCAGCCGCCGTCATGCCGCGCCCTTCTTGGGCGCCTTGGCCTTGCCGCCAGGCTTGGCGCCAGCACCCGCCAGCAGCTCGTCCAGGCGTTTGACGATTTCCGTTTCGATGCTGCCCTTGAACGCCCCCAGCAAAAAGCCCAACTGCGCATCCAACTCGAAACGCTGATCACACACCCGCAGCGTGCCGTTCACGCCCGATCGGGTGAAGCTCACCAGGTCTTCGGCGTCGCCCTCTTCGTAGGTGCACTCCATGCCGAACTCGTCCTCGGCCTGCTCGGCCCAGGCAAACGCGATTTGCCGGGCTTTTTTGAATGGAAAATGGTGCTCACGCTTGATGTATATGCTTGACATGCTATGACTTTTAAACCGCTCAAAACACCCATGCCCGCCCAACACACGCCGGGGCATGGCGACGTGACGCCGTTATAAACCAGCACCCTGCGCCACCCCATCGGGGTTGCCCTGCCCCGCCTCGCTCAGGCGTTGCAGGGCGGACAGCC
>DASUON010000412.1:0-4139 GCA_036276615.1 Burkholderiaceae bacterium | reverse complement strand
GCCCGCATGCCCTGAGCGACCGCGTCGGCGTGCCCTGTGTCGGGTTCCCCCATTTGAGGGATGGCGTTGCACCAGGGGTTTGGTCAAAATCCCCCTTCGCGTCCTCAAAAATGCATCCGATTGTTCACAGGGAGTCACATGCAGGCAACAGCCACCATGGAGCGGGGGTCAGACGTCTTTCAGTCGCCTTTCATCACCGCCGATGGCCAGCATCTGGCGTTGCTGGATTGGGCGTTGCCTGCGCGCATGGTGCCAAGGGCTCAGGTGCTCATCGTTCACGGCCTGGGTGAACACGCCTGGCGTTATGACGCCTTGGCCTACCAGCTCAACAGCGCCGGTTTTGCCGTGCGCGCCTACGACCAGCGGGGCCATGGCGACTCCGCGGGCAAGCGGGGCTGCCTGCCCCAGCACGACACGCTGTTGCAAGACCTGGGCGAACTGGTCGAGGACACCCGAACCAACCTGTGTGCCCGCTTCAACACCCCGCTGGTGTTGCTGGGCCACAGCATGGGCGGGTTGGTGGCGGCGCTGTGGCTGGCCCACTGGCAAGACCGGGAGCCCTTCAACCGCATGCCCGTGGACGGCCTGGTGCTGTCGTCCCCGGCGTTCGATGTCGGTCTGGGTCCGTGGCAGCGGGCCATGCTGGCCACCTTGCCCGACTGGTTGCCCAACCTGGTGGTCTCCAACGGGCTGAACCCCCGCGCCCTGTCACACGACCCCGAGGTGGTGTCCACCTACCTGGCCGACCCTCTGGTGCACGACCGCTTCTCGCCCCGGCTGGGCAAGTTCATTGCCGATGGCGGGCCCGAGGTGCTGGCGCATGCCTCGCGCTGGCGGGTGCCCACGCTGTTGATGTACGCGGGCATGGACGCACTGGTCAACCCCCTGGGCAGTCGGCGGTTTGCGCAGCAGGCCCCCGCGGGCGTGGTCCAGGCACACTGTTTTGAAGACTTCTTCCACGAAATCTTCAACGAAACCCACCGCGTGGAGGCGGTGGAAATGCTGCTCCATTGGCTGGAGCGCCGTTACTGAGGTCAGGCGGCGGTGCGTTGCACCTTGGCCAACCACACCAGCCCCGCCCCGGCCAGCGCCACCGGCAGCAACGAGCCCCAGTTCAGCAGCGCCCAGCCCTGGGTGGTGACCAGGGCTCCCGAGGCGAACGAGGTGAAGGCCATCAGCCCGAACACGCAGAAGTTGATGGCCGCCTGCGCCCGGTCCTTTTCCTGGGGCCGGTAGGCTTGCAGCGACAACGTGGTGCTGCCGGTGAACAGGAAATTCCAGCCCACGCCCAGCAGGAACAGCGCCACCACAAACTGGTGCAAATCCTGGCCCGACAAGGCCACGCCAATGCACAGCGCGTTCAGCGCCACGCCCACGCCCATCACCTGCAACACCCCAAAACGCTTGATCAGGTGGCCGGTGACAAAGCCCGGTGCAAACATGCCGATCACGTGCCACTCCAGCACCAAGGCGGCGTCTTCAAACGGGAAGCCGCACACCTGCATGGCCAGCGGGGTGGCGGCCATCAGCAGGTTCATCACGCCGTAGCTCAGGGCCGCAGCGCCCGCGGCCACGATGAACACCGGCTGTTTCATGATGTCAGCCAAGGAGCGGGCGGTCGCCGTGCTGTCGCTGGCGGGCGCGGCCTTGGGGCCTTCGGCATCGGGAAAGCGCACACCCGCCATCACCGCCATGGACAGCAGGGCCACCCCCGCCAGCGCCAGGTAGGCCCCCAGAAAGGGCACGTCGGCCAGCGCCCGTGTGCGGCTGGCCAGGTTGGGGCCCAGCACCGCGCCCATCAACCCCCCGGCCAGCACCAGGGACACGGCTTTTTCCTTGAAGCCCGGGGCGGCCAGTTCGGCGGCGGCAAAGCGGTAGAGCTGGCCATTGGCGCTGTAGTACCCGGCCACCACCGTGGCCGTGACCAGCAGCCAGAAGTTCTGGTGGGCCACCGCCCAGGCCCCCAGCAGGGCCGACAACAGGGCCACCAGCAGCCCCAGCTGGAACGACACCTTGCGGCCCCAGCGTGACTGGGTGCGGGCCACCAGCCCGGTGGACAGGGCCCCGCCCACCACGTAACCCATGACCGGCAGCGTGGCCATCCAGCCCAGCGGGGCCAGGCTCAGGCCCACCAACCCGTTGATGGCGATGAAGGTCACGTTGTTGGTGAGGAACAGCCCTTGGGCCAAGGCCAGCAGCCAGAGGTTTTTGTTCATGCGCTTCAGCCCCGTTGGGTGGCCAACACCAGGGCGGCCAGGGCCGCCGTTTCAGCGCGCAGCACGCGCTCGCCCAGGCTGATCGGCTGCCAGCCTTGAGCCCGGGCGTGCTCGTCTTCTTGGGGTGACAGTCCTCCCTCGGGCCCGCTGAGGACGTGCAGCGGGGCGAGGGCCGGTGGGGTGGCGGGGCTGCCCTGCGCCCGCTGGAGCCACGTGCCCAGGTCCAGGCTGCCAGGGGCCAGGGACAGCACCGCCCGCAAACCGTCGGGGGTGCGGGCGCCGGGCTGGGCCAGCCAGTCGGACAGGTCGGCCACCGGGTGGAGGGTGGGCACGCGGTTGCGGCCACATTGTTCGCAGGCGGCCACGGCAATGGCCTGCCAGTGGGCCTGTTTCTTGTCAGCGCGTTCGCCCTTGAGGCGCAGCACGCTGTGGGCGGTCATCAGCGGTTGGATGCTGGCCACACCCAGCTCGGTGGCTTTTTCCACCAGCCAGTCCATGCGCTCGTTGGCGGGCATGCCCACCGCCAGGTGCACCGGGCGTGCGGCTTCACGTTCCACGGGGTGCCGGGGGCCCACCTGCACCTGCACGTCGGAGCGGCCCATGCGCAGCACGGTGGCGGGGTGCTCGCCCCCCTCGCCATTGAACAGCGTGAGGCTGTGGCCGGGCTGCATGCGCAGCACCTGCACGTGCCGGGCGGCGGTGGCGGGCAGGTCCAGGGTCTGGCCCTCGGCCAACGGGGTGGGGCAGTGGAAGCGTGGCATGCTATTTATTTTGTAGCTGCTCGCGCTTTTTGATAAAGCGCCAGAGGTCAAAAAGGCTTTGAATCTGAAGGGGCTTCAAACCCGACCGAATGCGAACCCGCTGGCGGCCTGCAGCCCTTCGACTTCGTCGATCAGGCGCAGCAGGGGCGTCAGCTCGCGGTAGCGGCTGGCGGTGTTGCGCACGTAGTGGATGAAGCGGGGGGTGTCCGCCAGGTACTTGGGCTTGCCGTCGCGCAGCGTGATGCGGGCAAACACGCCCAGCACCTTGAGGTGGCGTTGCAGGCCCATCCACTCCACGGCTCGGTAAAACTCGCCAAAGTCTTCGCTCCAGCCTTCAAAGTCCATCAGGCCCTGGCGGCGGGCCTGTTCCCAGTAGCGGATGGTGACGTCCAGCACCAGGTCTTCCTCCCAGGTCAGGAAGGCGTCGCGCATCAGGCAGGCAATGTCGTAGGTGATGGGGCCGTACACCGCGTCCTGGAAGTCCAGCACGCCCAACGCCTGCTTGGCTTCGGCGGCCACGAAGCCTGCGGGCGGCACCATCAGGTTGCGGGGCATGAAGTCGCGGTGCACAAACACCTTGGGGCCGGCCAGGTTGCGGGCCACGATGGTGTCGAACGCGCGTTGCAGTGTCTCGGCCACCTTGCCCTGCACGGCCACGCCCTTGTGCTGGGTCAGGTACCAGTCGGGGAACAGCTGCAGCTCGCGCCGCAGCAGGGCTTCGTCGTAGGCGGGCAGCACGCCAGGGCGGCTGGCCCCTTGCCAGGCCAGCAGCGCAGCGCAGGCGTTCTGGTAGTGGATGCTGTTGGCGTGCGGGTGGTCGCGGTCCAGCACGTCCAGCAGGGTCTGGTGGCCCAGGTCACTCAACAGCATGAAGCCCTGGGCCTCGTCCCAGGCCAGGATGGCGGGCACGCGCAGTCCGGCGGTGGCCATCAGCTCGGCCACCTGCACAAAGGGGCGGCAGTTTTCCTTGTCGGGCGGCGCGTCCATCACGATGAAGCTCTGGCCCTGGGCACCATCCACGCGGAAGTAGCGCCGGAAACTCGCATCGGCCGACGCCAAGCGCACGCTGGCGGTTTGCAGCGCGTGGGCCGAGGCCACCGTGGCCAACCAGGCGTGAAAGGCTTGTTCGCGGGCCGGATCGGCCCAGGCGATGGCCGTGGGT
>DASUON010000411.1:0-7726 GCA_036276615.1 Burkholderiaceae bacterium | reverse complement strand
CGGCATCGACATGCCCACCGCCAGCGAGCTGGTGGCTCATGGCCGCACGGTGGACGAGATCCGCCAGATCATTGGCTGTGATGCCCTCATCTACCAGGATGTGGACGCCATGAAGCAGGCCATCCTGGCCCTGAACCCCAGCCTGAACGGTTTTGATGCGTCGTGTTTCGACGGCGTGTACTGCACGGGCGACATCACCGCCGGTGACATCGAGCGCCTGAACGAGGCCCGCGTGACCGACCAGGAAGCGCTGGAAGACACCTCCCGTCTGGCGCTGCCCAACGCCCAGGAGTCCTGAAATGACCCGGCCCGATGACGCCCTGTCACTGCACCGCCAGACCCTGGCCGTGCGCGCTGGGGTGGAACCGTCCCAGTACGGCGAAAACTCCGAGGCGCTGTACCTGAGCAGTGGCTTTTTGCAGCCCGACGCCACCACCTCGGCCCGCCGCTTCGCGGGCGAGGAGGAGGGCTACACCTACGGCCGTTCGGGCAACCCCACGCTCACCGCGTTCGAACAGCGCCTGGCGGCCCTGGAAGGCAGCGAGGCGGCCATGGCCACCGCGTCGGGCATGGCGGCCATCATGCTGATGTGCTTCAGCCTGCTGAAGGCGGGGGACCACGTCATCATTTCGCAGTCGATGTTCGGCTCCACGCTCAAGCTCATCGGCTCGGAGTTTGGCCGTTTTGGCGTGGAAACCTCGGTGGTGTCGCAGACCGATGTTCAGGCCTGGGCGCAGGCCATCCGACCCAACACCCGACTGCTGTTTGCCGAAACCCCCACCAACCCGCTGACCGAGGTGTGTGACATCGCCGCGCTGGCCGACATCGCCCACAACGCCGGGGCCTGGCTGGCGGTGGACAACAGCTTTGCCAGCCCCGCCTTGCAGCGCCCCATCGAGCTGGGGGCCGACATCGTCATGCACTCCGGCACCAAGTACCTGGACGGGCAGGGGCGGGTCATGGCCGGGTCCTTGTGCGCCACGGCGCAGATGGTCAACGAGAAGTTCCTGCCCGTGCAGAAGAACAGCGGCATGATCCTGTCGCCCTTCAACGCCTGGGTGGTGCTCAAGGGCCTGGAAACGCTGGACCTGCGCATGCGCGCCCAAAGCGCCCTGGCCCTGGAACTGGCCGCGTGGATGGAGTCCCACCCCGCGGTGGCTCGGGTGTACTACCCCGGCTTGCCCAGCCACCCGCAGCACGCGCTGGCCATGCGGCAGATGTCTGCCGGTGGGGCGGTGCTGTCGTTCGAGGTCAAGGCCTACAACGCCGAGCAGGCCCGCCAGCGCGCCTTCCATGTGCTGGACAGCATGAAGACCCTGTCGCTGTGCACCAACCTGGGCGACACCAAGACCCTGGTGGCCCACCCGGCCAGCACGTCGCACGGCAAGCTGACCGAGGCGCAGCGCCAGGCCGCCGGCATTGGACAGGGGCTGATCCGCGTGGCGGTCGGCCTGGAACACCCTGAAGACGTGCGGGCCGACCTGGCCCGCGGTCTGGACACCTTGTGATTGATTCATGACACAACGCACCCGCACCCGGTTTGCACCGTCGCCCACTGGTTTCATCCACCTGGGCAACATCCGTTCGGCCTTGTACCCGTGGGCCTTTGCCCGCTCCACGGGGGGCGACTTCATCCTGCGCATCGAGGACACCGACCTGGAGCGGTCTTCTCAGGCCGCGGTGGACGTCATCCTCGAGGGCATGGCCTGGCTGGGCCTGAACCACGACGAAGGCCCGTTCTACCAAATGCAGCGCATGGACCGCTACAAGGCGGTGCTGGCCGACATGCAGGCCAAGGGCCTGGTCTACCCCTGCTACATGAGCGTGGCCGAGCTGGACGCCCTGCGCGAGCGCCAGATGGCCAACAAGGAAAAGCCCCGCTACGACGGCACCTGGCGGCCCGAACCGGGCAAGGTGCTGCCGCCGGTGCCGGAAGGTGTGCAGCCGGTGCTGCGCTTTCGCAACCCCATCGACGGGGGGGTGGCCTGGGACGACAAGGTCAAGGGCCGTGTGGAGTTCAGCAACGCCGAGCTGGATGACCTGGTCATTGCTCGCCCTGACGGCACGCCCACCTACAACTTCTGCGTGGTGGTGGACGACATCGACATGGGCATCACCCACGTCATCCGCGGGGACGACCACGTCAACAACACGCCGCGCCAGATCCACATCTTCCGCGCCCTGGGCAAAGAGCCGCCGGTGTACGCCCACCTGCCCACCGTGCTGAACGAGCAGGGCGAAAAGATGAGCAAGCGCCATGGCGCCAAGCCCGTCACCCAGTACCGCGATGAGGGCTTCCTGCCCGACGCCATGGTGAACTACCTGGCCCGCCTGGGCTGGAGCCACGGCGACGACGAAATCTTCAGCCGCGAGCAGTTCCTGCAGTGGTTCAACCTGGACCACCTGGGCAGCAGCGCCGCCCGGTTCGACGAGGCCAAGCTGCGTTGGGTCAACGCCCAGCACATGAAGCTGATGCCCGACGCCCAGCTGGCCCCGCTGGTGGCCGAGCAACTGGCCAAACGCGGCCTGACCGTGGACGACCGCCTGGAAGCCATCTGTGCCCTGTTCAAGGACCGTTGCGACACCGTGGTGGCGCTGGCCGACTGGGCGCAAGCCTTCTATGCCGACGTGAGCCCCAAGGCGGAAGATCTGGCCCAGCACGTCACCGACGCCATCAAACCGGCCCTGGCCGCCCTGGCGCAGAAGCTGTCCGCCGCCGAATGGACCAAGGAGGCCATTGCCGCCGCCATCAAGCAGACGCTCACCGAGTGTGGCTTGAAGATGCCCCAACTGGCCATGCCCGTGCGCGTGCTGGTCATGGGCGCGCCGCAAACCCCGTCGGTGGATGCGGTGCTGTTGCTGCAAGGGCGTGAAAAAACTGTGGCAAGGCTTCAAAAGTTCTGAAATTCGATATAGAATCTTGGTCTTGCTGATGTGCAGCGGCGAATGAGTCGAAAGATGAATTCTCCAAAGCATGTTTGCGGAAAACCTGCCCTTGGGGGTATAGCTCAGCTGGGAGAGCGCTTGCATGGCATGCAAGAGGTCAGCGGTTCGATCCCGCTTACCTCCACCAAAAGGTTTTCGCAAACAAGGCAAACAGTTTTCTAGGTTTGACCCTATCGTCTAGAGGCCTAGGACATCACCCTTTCACGGTGAGTACCGGGGTTCGAATCCCCGTAGGGTCGCCAAGTTTGTGGTCGCTTGGCTTGCATGTGCAAGCGAAGACCGCCTGCCAGGAGTGGTAGTTCAGTTGGTCAGAATACCGGCCTGTCACGCCGGGGGTCGCGGGTTCGAGCCCCGTCCACTCCGCCAGTCACCGTTGGGGGTATAGCTCAGCTGGGAGAGCGCTTGCATGGCATGCAAGAGGTCAGCGGTTCGATCCCGCTTACCTCCACCAACAACAACCCTTGCAGGTTCTGCCTGCAAGGGTTTTTTGTTTTCTGCGTCGACTTCACCGGGCGCGGCGTAGGCTGATCACCCCCGACGACAAGCCCGTGCCCAGCAGAATCACGCCGCCCCAGCCCACCATGGCCAGCGTGACCTGTTCGTTCAGCAGCCCCACGCCGTAGGCAATGGCAAACACCGGCACCAGAAAGGTCACGGTCAACGCCCGTGCCGGTCCAGCGGTTTCGATCAGGCGAAAGTACAAGATGTAGGCCACCCCGGTGCACAACACGCCCACGGCCAGCAACGCCAGCCACGCGGTGGTGCTTGGCCAATGGCTGGGTGCCCACACACCGGCGGGCAAGGCCAAGCCCAAGGTGGCCCCCAGTTGGCTGCCCGTGGCGGTGACCAGCGGCGAAATGCCTTGGAGGTGTTTTTTGGTGAAGCTGGCCGCCAGGCCGTAGCAGAACGTGGCCACCAGGCACGCCAACACCGCCCAAACGGCGTTGTTGTGCGATCCACCCTTGAAACCCGCCTGCCCCCAGGCCAGCATCAACACCCCGCCAAACCCGATGACCAGCCCCAGCACGCGCGGTGTTGAGGGGCGGTCGTGGAGCCAGGCCCAGGCGATGACGGCACCAAACAACGGCACCGTGGCGTTGAGGATGGACGACAGGCCGGTGGAAATGTGCAGCAGGGCAAACGAGTAACACGCAAACGGGATGCCGGAGTTCAGCATGCCCACGCCCATCACCGGGCGCCAGTGCTGGCGCAGCACCGGCAGCAAACCCCGCCACCACACCCAGGGCAGCAAAAACAGGGTGGCGATGGCCACGCGCAAGGCGGCGGTGGGCAGCGGGCCAAACTCCACCGAGGCCTGTCGCATGAACAGGAACGACGAACCCCAAATGGCCCCCAGCCACACAAAGTCAGCGAGCCAACCCCGTGGATCCGAACGGTTTTCGCTCACAACACCCCCTCCAACACCAGCAGGTGGCGCTTGCGGTCCAAGCCCCCGGCGTAACCCGTCAACTGGCCGTTGCTGCCCAGCACCCGGTGGCACGGCACCACGATGCTGATGGGGTTGCGTCCGATGGCCGCGCCCACGGCCCGCACCGCCGCAGCGCGTCCGATGCGCTGGGCCACCGCGCCATACGTGGCATGCTGCCCCGGGGCAATGGCCAGCAGCGCTTGCCACACCTGTTGCTGGAACGGCGTGCCACCGCGCAAGTCCAGCGGGGGCAAAGCCTCCCAGGGCCGACCGGCAAAGTAAGCGTCCAGCTGGGTGCACAGCGGGGTCAGCAGCGGGTGTTGCGACACGACGGGGAAGGGCGACAGGTCTGGGTGATGCCGTTGACCCTCGAACCACAACCCGGCCAGACCGTGGTCGGTGGCGGCCAGGGTCACCGGCCCCAGGGGCGTGAGGTGACGCAGCAACACGGTGTCGGGGGCAAGTTTCATGGCGATGGAACCTTGGGGAGAGAAGGGGAAGCCGATGCCCAGGCGCGAACCACGGCGTAGCTGCGCCAGGGCTTCCAGGGGGCGGACAGGGCTTGGGCCTGGCGTGCGGCCCCAGGGCCTTTGGGAATGCGCAAGGCCGTGTGCAGCGCCACGTCCCCTGCGGGAAAGGCATCGGGCCAGCGCAAGGCCCGCATGGCGATGTACTGGGCCGTCCAGTCGCCCACACCGGGCAGTTGTGTCAGGGCCGCCACCGTGTCGTGCACGGGTGCACCCCCATGGAGGGCCAGCGTCTGTTGCGACACCGCTTGCGCCAAGGCCAGGATGGCGGCCTGCCGCTGGCGCACGATGCCCAGCTCACCCAGGGCGGATGCGCCCAGGTCCAGCAACGCCGTTGCGGTGGGGAACAGGCGATTCAGTTCGGGGTGGGGCGTGGTGATGGGCTCGCCGACTGCCGCCACCAGCCGCAGTGCCAAGGTCCGGGCCGCCGCCACGGTGATTTGCTGCCCCAGCACGGCGCGCACGGCCAGCTCAAAGCCGTCCAGGGTTCCGGGCACACGCAGGCCGTCGCCCTCGGGAAACGCGGGGTGAAGCACCGCGTTGATGGCCTTGGGGGCGGCGTCCAGGTCCAGGGTGGCGCGCAAGCGGCGGATCACCAGGGGCAGCACGGGCCGGAGGCTGTCGGCCACCTCGGCCACGACGCCATGCCGTTCGGCGTCGAAGCGGGCCATCAGCCAACCGGTCCAGGTGCGGCCCCCCGACGCCAACTGGAGGGTGCGGCCCCATTGGGGCGCAGCACCGGGGGGCGACACCCATTCCACCCCCGCCAGCTGCCGTTGGCGGAAGAAGTCCAGCATGGCGTCGATGTCGTAGGGTGGCCGGAAGGCCAGCCGGATGGACGTGGTGGCGGTGGAGTGAAGCGCGGGCGTGTGCCGCGCGGTGCGGCGCAAGGCGCTGGGGTTGAGCCCGTAGTGGTCGGCAAAGGCCGTGTTGAACCGTCGCACGCTGGCAAACCCGCTGGCCAGCGCCACCTCGGCCACGGGCAGGTCGGTGTCGGCCAGCAGTTGCTTGGCGCTCAGCAGGCGCCGGGTGTGCAGGTACTGCATGGGGGTGACGCCCAACTGGGTCTCGAACAGGCGGCGCAGGTGCCGGTCGCTCACGCCCAACCGGCGGGCCAGGGCCGCGACCGTGGGGGGCTCGGCGTCCCAGGCTTCGGGCTCGTCCAGCAGGCGGGCGGCCTGCAAGGCCAGGATGCGGCTGGCATCCTGGGTGGACCACACCAGCGAGCCGGGGGCCAGCTCGGGCCGACACCGCAGGCAGGGGCGAAAACCCGCGCTTTCCGCCTGGGCGGCCAGGCCAAAAAAGCGGCAGTTTTCCCGTTTGGGGGTGCGCACCTTGCACACCGGGCGGCAATAGATGCCGGTGCTGGTCACCCCGGTGAAAAAGCAGCCGTCAAACCGGGCATCGCGGGCCTTCAGTGCCAGGTAGCAGGCATCGGGTTGGAGGGCGATGGTGTCGGGTGTCATGGGGGCATGATACGGAGCCCCCGCCTGGTCCACTGGCCGTTTTCGGACCTGTGCCTGCACGAGGGAATGGGGCCTTTGCCCCACAGGGGCGGCCTACAATGCCCGCGTCCGTTTTGTCCAACCCACACCGCCACACGCCATGCAGCCCTCACCCTCCATCTTCAAGGCTTATGACATCCGGGGCGTGGTCCCCGCGACCCTCACCGAAGAGGTGGCCGAGGCCCTGGGCAAAGCCTTTGGCACGGCGGCTCGGGCAGAGGGCGAAACCACGGTGGCCGTGGGGCGCGATGGCCGCCTGAGCGGCCCGGCCCTCAGCCAGGCCCTGATTCGCGGCCTGGTGGCCACCGGGCTGGAGGTGTTGGATGTGGGCATGGTCACCACGCCCATGCTGTACTTTGCGGCCAGCACCTTGTGCCGCAGCGGCATCCAGGTCACGGGCAGCCACAACCCCAAGGATTACAACGGCTTCAAGATGGTGCTGGCGGGGCGTGCCATTTACGGCGACGAAATCCAGGGCCTGCGCCGCACCATCGAGGCCGAGAGCTGGACGCTGGCCGCGGGCGGCGCGGTCCGCAGCGTGCGTGTGAACGAGGACTACCAGGCCCGCATCGTGTCCGACGTGAAGCTGGTCCGCCCGCTCAAGGTGGTGGTGGACAGTGGCAACGGCGTGGCCGGTGATTCGGCCCCGGCCATCTTCCGGGCGCTGGGCTGCGAGGTGATCGAACTGTTCAGCGAGGTGGACGGCCACTTCCCCAACCACCACCCCGACCCCAGCAAGCCCGAAAACCTGAAAGACCTGATCCGCGTGCTGGGCGAATCCGGGGCCGAGCTGGGCCTGGCCTTCGACGGCGACGGCGACCGCCTGGGCATTGTCACCCGTGGCGGCAATAACATCTTCCCCGACCGTCAGCTGATGCTGTTTGCCCAGGACGTGCTCTCTCGCGTGCCGGGCGGCACCATCCTGTTCGACGTCAAATGCACCCAGCGCCTGGCCCCGGCCATTGCCGCCGCCGGTGGTGTGCCCGAGATGTTCAAGACCGGGCATTCGCTCATCAAGGCCCGCATGAAAGAAGTGAACTCGCCGCTGGGCGGCGAAATGAGCGGGCACATCTTCTTCAAGGAGCGCTGGTACGGCTTTGACGATGGCACCTACGCCGGGGCGCGGATGCTGGAAATCCTGAGCCGCCATGCCGACCCGTCCGCGGTGCTGGACGCGTTGCCCACCAGCCACAGCACGCCCGAGCTGAACGTGGCCTGCGCCGAAGGCGAGCCCCACGCCCTGGTGGCCCGCATGCAGGCCGATGCCGCCACCCGGTTTGCCGCGCCCGCCCAAGTCAACACCATCGACGGTGTGCGTG
>DASUON010000410.1:0-5221 GCA_036276615.1 Burkholderiaceae bacterium | reverse complement strand
CTGGGGGTGTCGCTGGCGGAGGTCGCGGGCCGGTTGCCATCCGAGGTTTGGCCCGATGGCCGTTTTGACGCGTTTCAGCGCGCCGCGGCGCAGGTCCAGCGCACCGGGGTCGAGGTGTCCTTCGAGATTCGCCTGCCCGATCCCGTGTCCGGGTTGCACAACCAGAAGCAGATCCTGGTGATGCCCGAGCGGGATCCCTCGGGGCGGGTGGTCGGGACGCTGGCGTTCGGTCGCAACATCAACGTCCAGCACGAGGCCCAGAACCGGCTCAACCATTTCCTGGGAAACCTGCCGGGGCTGGCGTTCACCCTTCGGTCTTTGTCCGGTGGCAAGAGCGGCTTCTCGTTCATCAGCGAGGGGATTGAGGCGTTTTTCGGCCTCAAGCCCGATGACGTTGCGCAAGACCTGGCGCCCTTGTTGCAACGGGTCCATCCCGACGATCGGGCGAGGGTGCAGGCCGCCATGGCCGATTCGGCGCGGGCGTTGACGCCTTACCGCGTGGAGTTTCGCGTCCTTCGCCCCGACACGCCCGAGCGCTGGCTGGAAGTCATTGCGGCACCCGGCGAGGATCTGGCGGACGGGGTGGTGTGGCACGGGCTCATGCTGGACATTTCCGAGCGCAAGCGTCTGGAGCACGAGCAGCAGGCGCAGTTGCATGTGCTGGCTTGCCTGGACCGGATCAACCGTGTCATGCAGGAGGCCACCGAGTTCGACCCCTTGGTGTGCAGCGCGTTGGATGTGTTCTTGTCGGTGTTCGACGCGGATCGGGCCTTTCTGCTGCCGCCCAGCAACCCGTCCGACCCGAGGATGGAGCTGGCGATGGAACGTTGCGTGCCGGAGGCCGCGGGGCCCGCCAGCCTGTCCCTTCCCATGGACGACGCTCTGGCGGAGTGGCTGCGGCTCACCCAGGAGGGTGGGGTTCCGGTGCAATTCGGTCCCGACACGGCACATGCGGTGCCCGCGGTCTTTCGGGGGCGTGGTGGCGTTCAGGCCATGGTGGTCCTGACCCTGCGCCCTCAGGCGGGGGGCGTGTGGCGGTTCGGGTTGAGCCGCTGCAACCTCGCCAACGCATGGGCGGCTGGCGATGTCCGGCTGCTGCAGCAAATGGGGCTGCGCTTGCAGGATGGCTTGGCACGGCTGCTGATGCACCGCGACTTGAGCGCCAGCGAGCACAAGTACCGCTCGTTGGTTGACAGCCTGCCCGACAACGTGGTTCGGTATGACGCCATGGGGCGAACGGTTTACGTCAACCCGAATTTGGAGCGAACGCTCGGGGGCGCGGACAAGGTCATGCTGGGAGCCCATCCGCGGGCCTATCACCAGGACGGTTCCTACGAGGACTATGCCCAGCTGCTGGATGCCGTGTTGGCCAGTGGTCGCGCGGGCGAGTTGGAGAAAACCATCACCTTGCCGGATGGCCGCGTGGAGGTGCACCACATCCGCATGCTGCCGGAGCGGGATGGCGCCGGGGGGGTGCAGGGGGTGATTGCCATCGGGCGGGACATCACGCAGAAAAAGCGTGAGGAAGAAATCTTCCACCTGGCCTACCACGACGCGTTGACCGCCTTGCCCAACCGTCGCCTGTTGCTGGACCGGTTGAAACACGCCATGACCGCCAGCAACCGCAGCCGCCGCCACATTGCCCTGATGTTCCTGGACCTGGACCACTTCAAGGCCTTGAACGACAGCCACGGCCACGAAGCGGGGGACCGCTTGCTCAAGGAGGTGGCCCAGCGCATCACCGGCTGTGTGCGCGATGCCGACACGGTGGCCCGGTTTGGTGGGGATGAGTTCGTGGTGCTGCTCAGCGATCTGGACACCGACCACGCGGCGGCCACATCCCAAGTGGCTCGGGTGGCGGAAAAGATCCGTGCGGCGTTGGCCAAGCCTTACAGCGTTCACGGTGTCTCGGGCGGACAAACCCAGACGTGTTCCGAGCACCCATGCTCCGCCAGCATTGGTGTGGTGGTGACCGTGAACCACGAACACCGGGATGACGACATCCTGAAGTGGGCTGACATTGCGATGTACCGTTCCAAGATGGGGGGGCGGAATCAGGTGACCTTTCATCCGCCGGAGTGAATGTCACGCAATGGGGTTTGGTAACATCGCCGTTCATCTTCATGTCAGACTTCCGCAACCCCCCAAAGACCGACCGAAAGGCTCCCCGCGCTTGGCGCGGGAAGGTGCGTCGTTGGGCGTTGCTGCCGCTGGCGCTGCTGTCGGTCTGGCCCGTGCTGGCCCAGTCGGTGCCGGACGACGTGGCCGAACTGACCGATGTGCCGTTTGAGCAGTTGCTGGCCACCGAGGTCATCACCGCTGAAAAGCTGGCCCGGCAGGTCAGCCACGCGCCGTCGGCCGTGTCCATCGTCACGGCCAAGGACATCCGCGATTTCGGTTACCGCTCGCTGGGGGACATCCTGGACAGCATGCGCGGGCTCAGCATGGGGTATACCTCCTATCAGGGGTTCCTGAGCGGGCGTGGGTATGCCAACGCGGGGAGCCAGTCGGGCCGCTTGACCTTGCTGATCGACGGCCACCGGGCCACCGATGGCTTCTTCTCGCGCACCTCGTTCGGCACCGACGGCCTGCTGGACGTGAACCTGATCGAGCGGGTGGAGTACATCCCCGGCAATGGCTCCAGCGGCGAGGGGGACAATGCCTTCCTGGGGGTGGTGAACGTCATCACCAAGAAGGGGCACGACTTCGGGGGCACCCAGCTCACCACCGGGCTGGGCAGCCATGGCTGGCGGGAGAGCCGGGTCACGTTCGGGCGCCAGTTCGACGGCGGGTTGGACGTGTTGCTGTCCGCGTCGGGCATGGCGAGCAGTGGCCGACACCCGCAGGGTACCGAGGTGTACCCCGACATTGATCGGGTGGAGCAACACAGCAACCGCCGCGTGTTCCTGAAGACCCAATACCAGGGCTGGACCTTGCAGGCCGCGCAGGTCAACCGAAAAGCCGGGTTGCCGATTGACCTCAATTACAAAGAACCACAGTCCCAGTCGTTCGTTCGCCTGAAATACGACGGGGACTTGAGCGAACACCTGAAGGCGTCGCTTGACCTCTACCACGGTCAGTTCCAATCGGATGAATATTTCCCCTCGGAATCGTTGGTGTCCGTGTTTGGGGCTCGGTGGCGGGGTGTGGATGCCAAGCTGGTGGGGACGTGGTTTGACCGTCACACATTGGCTTTGGGGGCCGAGTACCGGGATGACTACGACCAGTACGCCTACTTGCTGGACCATGGGGTGGAAGACCCCGAGTACACCAACCTGTTCACTCGGCGCACCAAGAGCCTGTATGCCTACGACGACTACACCGTTTCCGACACCCTGCAACTGAATTTCGGTGGGCGCTGGGATGCGCGCAACAACGGCAGCCAGACCTTCAGCCCGCGGGTGGCGGCGGTGTACACGCCGTGGGTCGGTACACGGCTGAAGCTGTCCACCGGCAAGGCCAACCGGCAGCAAACGGTTTTTTCTGAGATGTCAGCGCCAGATCCGCTGGTGGAGACGTTGCGCACTGAGGAACTGGCCCTGGAGCAGCGCCTGGGTCCCAAGACGCGCCTGACCGCGTCGCTGTACCGCTACCGCATTGGCAACTTCCTGTACCGCCTGGATTTGGGGTGGCAGGAGCCGGGCAACCACGGACCCAAGGCGTCTCGCGGGGCTGAGTTGGAGTTGGAACACCTGTGGGACAACGGCGCCCGCCTGCTGACCAGTTACGCCTACCAGAACACCTACTTTCCCGAAGGTTCTCCCTATGGCCGTTACCCGGCCAACATGGCCCACAACAACCTGAAGTTCAACTTCAGTGTGCCCTTGCGGAGTGAGTCGTTGCGCTTGGGGTTGTCTGCGCGCTACTTGGGTTCGCGGCTCCAGAACGACTGGCTGACCCGTGAGCCCGCCTATTGGGTGGGTGACCTGACGCTCAGTGGCAAAGCCAACCGCTGGACCTACAGCTTCTCCATCCGAAACCTGGGCAACGTTCGCTACAACCACGTCAGCGGATCCTATGTGAATCCGCAAGAGCTCTACCCAGCCGATGGGCGGAATTTCTGGTTCCAACTGGGGTACGAGTTCAAATGAAGTCGTCACTCCGTTCCATTGGGTTGTGGGCCGCTTGGCTGGCGGTCATGCTTTGCATGGCGCCTGCCCGTGCCGCCGAGGGTGACAAGGCCGTGCCGGAATACGCCATGAAGGCGGTGTACCTGTACAACTTTGCCCAGCTGACCGACTGGCCCTCCAACGGGGTGGGCAGCGGCCCGGACGTGTTCACCGTGTGTGTGTTCGGGCAGGACGAGCTGGTGAGCGCCCTGGAAAAGCTGCGGGGCAAAACCGTCAATGGCAAGCCTTTGAAGGTGGTGCGCATTGGCACGGTGCCCGAAATCAAGCAGTGCCAGATGTTGTACGTGGGCGAGGGCGAAGGTGAGCGCGGTGGGCGTTTGTTCCAGTCGCTGCGAGGCACCCCGGTGCTGACCGTGACCGACGATCCGCAGGCTGCTCGCCAAGGGGCCATGCTCCAAATCGTGCCCGACGAACGGCGCCTGGCGTTTGAGGTGGATTTGGACGCCGCCAACCAAGCCCAGTTGCGCATGAGCTCCAAGTTGCTGCGCCTGGCCAAGCGGGTGTCGGGGCAGTGAGCCCGATCATCCACATCCACCCTGAGGCTCCGCGCAAACCACCCGAAGGGGCCGTGTGCAACGGCTGTGGCCTGTGCTGCCTGGCCGAACCCTGCCCTCTGGGCATGCTGTTGTCGCGCAAACGGCTGGGCGCGTGCACGGCCTTGCGTTGGGATGGGGCCAACCACCTGTACCGCTGCGGTGCGCTGACCCAACCCCGCAGCGTGTTGCCCCCTGGCTTTCGCTGGTGTGCGCCCCTGTTGCTGCGCCTGGCCCATCGCTGGATTGCGGCGGGCGTGGGCTGCGACGCCAGCCTGGAGGTGGCCACGCCGTCTCGGCGGTGAGCGGGCGGCTCAGAAGGTTTCCCAGTCGTCTGTTCCTGCGTTGGCGTTGGCCCGGGGGGCTGCCGGGTTGAGCGCGGGTTTGTGGATGGTGGCGGGAGCGGCTGCGGGTTGAGCGCGGGTTGGGGTGTCGTGGTGTTCCGCCAGCGCCCTGAGGGCCCGAATGGTGTGGGTCACGTGGTGGCCGGCCTGCACAAACGGTGTGCCGCTTTCCATCATGGCCTTGGCCCTGTCCAGCGCTCCCTGGTTGATGGCG
>DASUON010000409.1:0-2610 GCA_036276615.1 Burkholderiaceae bacterium | reverse complement strand
CATCCCGCGATCCCTTCCCTTGTGACGAGGCCTTTTTCCGGTCACCAATTGTTGCGCAGAATTCATCACAAGCAGTCGTTGCCCTTGGCATCTGGCGCCGATCAGTATGGCAGCGGTCCGGCGTGATGCAGTCCTAAGACTTCGAAGATGCCGCTAGGCCAGCGGTCGTGACTACCCTGACCACGGGCTGAATGTCGGCTTGATGCCGTCAAGCGTGAATTCGCCCTGATGCCGCAGTCGACTGCAACCGCTGCATAGCGGGCCTTCACCGAAGGTAGATGCGTATCCGCAGCAGTCCCCGCACCCACCCCCAGCATAAGCACATGCGGTTTCATTCGTTGTTCTTGCCTGCCCCCGCCGATAAAGTTTCCACCTGTGCAGCGGGTGTGACTGCACATTGGGCAAAGGCAAACCAACATGACATTGCAGGCAACGCAACTCGCGTTGAGCAGGGGCAACCGCTCCTTGTTCACCGGGCTGGACTTTGAGGTCCAGCCGGGCGAGGCGCTGCGCATTGTGGGCAGCAACGGCAGCGGCAAAACCAGCCTGCTGCGCGTGCTGTGCGGTTTGTCCGAACCGCAGGCGGGCACCGTGCGCTGGCGCGGCCAGGCCATACGCAGCGCCCGCGATGCGCTGCACCGCCACCTGCTCTACATCGGCCACGCGGCCGGTTTGAAAGACGACCTCACTGCCTGCGAAAACCTGCAACTGGCCAGCACCCTGGCTGGGCGCCGTTGTTCGCGTGAGCAGGCCGTGCGTGCCCTGAACCAGTTGGGCCTGCAGGGCCGGGCGCACCTGCCGGCGCGTGTGCTGTCGCAAGGCCAGCGCCGCCGCGTGCTGCTGGCCCGCCTGGCCCAGGAGCCAGACGAGGCCCTGATCGTGCTGGACGAACCCTTCAACGCGCTGGACCAGGATGCGGTGGCCCAGGTGTCGGGCTTGCTGGTTTACCAACTGGCCGCTGGCGCCACGCTGGTGTACACCAGCCACCACGCTTTGCTGCCCCAGGCGGTGAACAGCCGCGAACTGCGCCTGGGCGAAGCCGGGGAGCGTTGATGTGGGGCGTGTGCTGGGCGGTGCTGCGCCGCGATGTGTTGTTGGCTTGGCGCCGCCGCGCCGACGTGCTGACCACCTTGTTCTTCTTCCTGATGGTGGCCAGCCTGTTCCCGCTGGGCGTGGGCCCCGAGCGCGAGCTGCTGCGCACCATGGCGCCCGGCGTGCTGTGGGTGAGCGCCTTGCTGGCGGCCATGCTGTCGCTGGGCCGGCTGTTTGCGCTGGACCACGCCGACGGCACCCTGGAACAACTGCTGCTGTCGCCCGAACCTTTGACGCTGCTGGTGGCCGCCAAGGTGCTGGCGCACTGGCTGACCACCGGGCTGCCCCTGGTGTTGCTGGCCCCGGTGCTGGCGCTGCAGTTCGACGTGCCGGCCAGTGGCATAGCCGTGCTGGTGGCCAGCCTGGCGCTGGGCACCCCGGTGCTGAGTTTGCTGGGCGCCATTGGCGCGGCCTTGACGCTGGGCCTGCGCGGCGGTGGCGTGTTGGTGGCCTTGCTGGTGCTGCCGCTGTACATCCCCGTGTTGATTTTTGGCGCGGGTGCGGTGGGGGCGCAGGCCAGCGGCCTGGGCGCCACGGCGCACCTGCAACTGCTGGGCGGCTTGCTGGCTGCCAGTACCGCTTTGTGCCCGCTGGCTGCCGCCGTGGCCTTGCGGCTGACTTTGGATTGACCCCATGGAAACGACCCTGAACCGCGTGACCGTGCCTGCCGCACCGGGGGCTTCGGCCCCCGCAGGCACCTGGCGCCAGTACGCTTCGCCGCAACGCTTTTACCCCGTGGCCGGGGCTTGGGCCGGGCCTTTGCTGGCGCTGGCCGTTTTGCTCACGGGCCTGGGCCTGTACGTGGGCTTCTTCGTGGCCCCCACCGACCACCAGCAGGGCGAGGCCTACCGCATCATCTTCGTGCACGTGCCGGCGGCGTGGTTGTCCATGCTGATCTACGTGGTGATGGCCGCCTGGGCCACCATCGGCTGGGTGTTCAACACGCGCCTGTCGTCCTTGATGGCGCGTGCCCTGGCACCCACGGGCGCGCTGTTCACCTTCCTGGCGCTGTGGACCGGTGCCTTGTGGGGCAAGCCCACCTGGGGCGCCTGGTGGGTGTGGGACGCGCGCCTGACGTCTGAACTCATCCTGCTGTTCCTCTACATCGGTTTTCTGGCGCTGCAAGCCGCCATTGACGACCCGCGCCGGGGCGACAAGGCGGGTGCCCTGCTGGCGCTGGTGGGCGTGGTGAACGTGCCGGTGATTTATTTCTCGGTGACGTGGTGGAACACCCTGCACCAGGGCGCGTCGATCAGCTTCAAGGCCGCGCCCACCATGGCCAGCACCATGCTGCTGGGCATGCTGCTGTGTGCCGCCGGGCTGTGGGCTTACACCTTTGCGGTGGCCTTTTGGCGGCTGCGCTGCCTGGTGCTGGAACGCGAACACGACGCGCAGTGGGTGAAGCAACTGTTGGCGCAAACCACAGGGGGGCGGGCATGAACTGGACCGGTTGGCAGGCCTTCGTGGCCATGGGCGGTTACGGCCTGTACGTGTGGGGTTCGGTGCTGGTGGTGCTGG
>DASUON010000408.1:0-6277 GCA_036276615.1 Burkholderiaceae bacterium | reverse complement strand
GCCTGCGCCCACACCCTGGCCCGCCACGGGCACGAGGTGACGGTGTTCGACGCCCGCGCCAAGGGCGGCGGCCTGAACGAATACGGGTTGGCCAGCTACAAGGTGGCCGATGACTACGCCCAGCGCGAGCTGAAGTGGCTGCTGGACATCGGCGGCATCACCCTGCAAACCGGCCACGCCGTGACCAGCGCCGCCGAGCTGCTCGCCCTGAAGCAGGGCTTTGACGCCCTGTTCCTGGGCGTGGGCCTGGCCAGCACCCACCAACTGGGCGTGCCGGGCGAAACGCTGGCGGGCGTGCAGGACGCGGTGGACTTCATCGCCACCCTGCGCCAGGCCGCCGACAAGTCCACCGTGCGCGTGGGCCAACGGGTGGTGGTGATTGGTGGCGGCATGACCGCCGTGGACGCCGCCGTGCAAAGCAAGCTGCTGGGGGCCGAGTCGGTCACGCTGGTGTACCGGCGCGGGCAGGCCAGCATGTCGGCCTCCAAGGACGAGCAGGACTGGGCGCTGAAACATGGCGTGGTCATCCAGCACTGGCTGGCCCCGACCGAACTGACCGGCGCCGACGGCGCGGTGACCGGGGTGCGCTTTGCCCGCCAGCACATCAGTGGCGGCAAGCTGACCCCCACCGGCGACACGGTGGACCTGCCCGCCGACCTGGTGCTGAAGGCCATTGGCCAGACCCTGGGCAACACCTGGCTGGCCGACACCGGCCTGGCCCTGACCGAGGGCCGCCTGGCCACCGATGACGATGGCCGCACCAGCCTGCCGGGCGTGTGGGCCGGGGGCGACTGCCGCGCCGGCGGGCTGGACCTGACGGTGGAAGCCGTGGAACACGGCAAACGCGCCGCACTGGCCATCCACCAGGCGCTGACCGCCTGAGCGTGCGGCCCGGAAAACTTCAAGCATTTTTGGCACACAGCGCTTATTTAAAAAGCGCAAGCAGCTACACATTTCGGAGCAAGCACCATGGCTGACCTGAGCACCAACTTCGTGGGCATCCACAGCCCCAACCCCTTCTGGCTGGCCAGCGCGCCGCCCACCGACAAGGCCTACAACGTCAACCGCGCCTTCGAGGCGGGCTGGGGCGGCGTGGTCTGGAAAACCCTGGGCGAGGCCGGGCCACCGGTGGTCAACGTGCACGGCCCGCGCTACGGCGCGCTGCTGTCCAACGACCGGCGGCTGCTGGGTTTCAACAACATCGAGCTCATCACCGACCGCGACCTGGAAACCAACCTGCGCGAAATTGCCGAGGTCAAACGCCTGTGGCCCGACCGTGCGCTGGTGGTCTCCATCATGGTGCCCTGCAACGAAGACGCCTGGAAAGCCATCCTCCCCCGCGTGGAAGACACCGGCTGCGACGGCATTGAACTCAACTTTGGCTGCCCCCACGGCATGAGCGAACGCGGCATGGGCGCCGCCGTGGGCCAGGTGCCCGAGTACATCCAGATGGTGACGGCCTGGTGCAAGCAGTACAGCAAGCTTCCGGTCATCGTGAAGCTCACGCCCAACATCACCGACGTGCGTTACCCCGCCCGCGCCGCCAAGGCCGGTGGGGCCGATGCGGTCAGCCTCATCAACACCATCAACACCATCGTGGGCGTGGACCCCTACAGCCTGACCATGGTGCCCAGCACCGGCGGCAAGGGCAGCCACGGCGGTTACTGCGGCCCCGCGGTCAAACCCATTGCGCTCAACATGGTGGCCGAAATCGCCCGCGACCCGCAAACCGCCGGCCTGCCCATCAGCGGCATCGGCGGCGTGGGCACCTGGCGCGACGCGCTGGACTTCATCGCCCTGGGCGCGGGCAACGTGCAGGTGTGCACCGCCGCCATGGTGTACGGCTTCAAGATCGTGCAGGAGATGGCCAGCGGCCTGTCCGACTACATGGACGAGGTGGGATTCAAGAGCGTGAGCGAGATCGTGGGCCGCGCCGTGCCCACCGTGAGCGACTGGCGCTACCTCAACCTCAACCACGTCAGCAAGGCCGTGATTGACCAGGACAAGTGCATTGAGTGCGGGCGCTGCCACATCGCCTGCGAAGACACCAGCCACCAGGCCATCACAGTCCGCAAGGCCCCCACGGCTTCGCCTGCCCCCCAAGGGGGCGCAGCGGGCTCGGGAGCGGCCCAGCGCCCGCTGAGAAAGGACGCCCTCCGCATATTTGAAGTGAAGGAAGAGGAATGCGTGGGCTGCAACCTGTGCGTCAACGTCTGCCCTGTGCCGGAGTGCATCACCATGCGCGACCTGGTGCCCGGCGAAGTGGACCAACGCACCGGCCAGCCCGTGAGCGCCACGCCCCTGAACTGGACGCAACACCCCAACAACCCCATGCGGGGCTAAAGTGATCCCCTCCATCCCCGCACCCTTTTCCAGGAGACCTTCATGAGCACCGTGCTGATTCAGGGCGGAACCGTGGTCAATGCCGACCGCGAATTCAAAGCCGACGTGTTGTGTGTGGACGGCCAGATCGTGGCCGTGGGCAGCGGGTTGGACGCCCCTGCCGGAGCCACCAAGCTGGACGCCAGCGGCCAGTACGTGCTGCCCGGCGGCATTGACCCGCACACGCACATGCAGCTGCCCTTCATGGGCACGGTCACCATGGACGACTTCTACAGCGGCACGGCGGCGGCCATGGCGGGCGGCACCACCACCATCATCGACTTCGTCATCCCCAACCCGCAGCAGCCGCTGATGGAGGCCTACCAGACCTGGCGTGGCTGGGCCGAAAAGGCCGCTTCGGACTACACCTTCCACGTCGCCATCACCTGGTGGGACGAAAGCGTGAAGCGCGACATGGGCACCCTGGTGCAGGAAGAAGGTGTCAACAGCTTCAAGCACTTCATGGCCTACAAAAACGCCATCATGTGCGACGACGAAACGCTGGTGAACAGCTTCCGCCGCTGCCTGGAGCTGGGTGCCATGCCCACCGTGCACGCCGAAAACGGCGAGCTGGTGTTTCTGCTGCAACAGGAAATGAAGAACCTGGGCGTGCTCGGCCCCGAGGGCCACCCCCTGAGCCGCCCGCCCGCCGTGGAGGGCGAGGCCGCCCAGCGCGCCATTGCCATTGCCAACGTGCTCAACGTGCCCATCTACGTGGTGCACGTGTCGTGTGAAGAAGCCGCCAGTGCCATCGCCCGCGCCCGCGCCGCCGGGCAGCGCGTGTATGGCGAGGTGCTGGCCGGGCACCTGGTGGTGGACGACAGCGTCTACCGCCACGCCGACTTTGCCACCGCCGCCGCCCACGTCATGAGCCCGCCTTTCCGCGAAAAAACCCACCAGGAGGCGCTGTGGCGCGGCCTGCAATCGGGCAGCCTGCACACCACCGCCACCGACCACTGCACCTTCTGCGCCGAGCAAAAGGCCGCCGGACGGTTCGACTTTTCCAAAATCCCCAACGGCACCGGCGGCGTGGAAGAACGCATGCTGGTGCTGTGGGACGCGGGCGTCAACACCGGGCGCTTCACCCGCAGCGAGTTCGTGGCCATCACCTCGGCCAACGCCGCCAAGCTGTTCAACCTGTACCCGCGCAAGGGCTGCGTGGCCGTGGGGGCCGACGCCGACCTGGTGCTGTGGGACCCCGCCGCCACGCGCACGCTGTCGGTCAAGACCCAGCACAGCAAGGGCGACTACAACATCTTCGAAGGCCGCACCGTCACCGGCGCACCCAGCCACACCCTGAGCCAGGGCAAGCTGGTGTTTGCCAACGGCGACCTGCGGGCCGAGCGCGGCGCGGGCCGCTACATCAAACGCCCGGCGTTCACCGGGGCCACGGGCCAGGGCAGCCACTTCGAGTCGCTGGCCCGCAAGGCCAAGCTGGCCACGCCCACCCCTGTGGCACGTTGAATTCATTCAGGAGCATTTCATGAGCACCACCGCCCCGGCCTTCGACCTCTCCACCCTGCGCATCAACGGCGACCGCCTGTGGGCCAGCCTCATGGAGCTGGCACAGATTGGCGCCACGCCCAAGGGCGGCGTCTGCCGCCTCACGCTGACCGACCTGGACAAACAAGGCCGCGACCTCGTCACCCGCTGGGCGCGCGAGGCGGGCATGAGCGTCACGGTGGACAAGATCGGCAACGTCTTCATGCGCCGCCCCGGGCGCAACAACAGCCTGCCGCCCATCATGACCGGCAGCCACATCGACACCCAGCCCACGGGCGGCAAGTTCGACGGCAACTACGGCGTGCTGGCGGGCATGGAAGTGGTGCGCACCCTGAACGACCACAACATCGAGACCGAAGCGCCCATTGAAGTGGCGTTCTGGACCAACGAGGAAGGCAGCCGCTTTGTGCCGGTGATGATGGGCTCCGGCGTGTTCGCCAAGGCCTTCACGCTGGAGCACGCCTACGCCGCCCAGGACACCGAGGGCAAGACGGTGAAGGACGAACTGGCGCGCATCGGCTACATCGGCACCGAAGAACCGGGCGACCACCCCATTGGGGCCTACTTCGAAGCCCACATCGAACAAGGCCCGGTGCTGGAAGACGCCGACGTGACCATCGGCGTGGTGCAAGGCGTGCTGGGCATCCGCTGGTTCGACTGCACCGTGACCGGCATGGAAGCCCACGCCGGCCCCACCCCCATGCACCTGCGCAAGGACGCCATGCAGGTGGCCACCCGCCTCATGCAAGAGGTGGTGGCCGCCGCCCACCGCCACCCACCGCATGGCCGCGGCACCGTGGGCATGGTGCATGTGCACCCCAACAGCCGCAACGTGATCCCGGGGCGGGTGAAGTTCAGCATTGACCTGCGCAACAGCACCGACGCGCTGGTGGACACCATGGTGGACGAGGTCAAGGCCTACGCCAAAAAGCTGGAGGCGGAAACCGGCCTGGGCATCCAGATTGATTTGGTGTCCAGCTACCCGGCCCAGGGCTTCCACCCCGACTGCATCAACGCCGTGGAACGCGCCGCCCAGGCCCTGGGCTACAGCCACATGCCCGCGGTGTCAGGCGCGGGGCACGACGCGGTGTACACCGCCCGGCTGGCCCCCAGCGGGATGATCTTCATCCCCTGCAAGGACGGCATCAGCCACAACGAGATTGAAGACGCCAAGCCCGAGCATGTGGCCGCGGGCTGCAATGTGCTGCTGCGGGCGATGTTGGAGCGGGCGGGGTGAAAGCCACGCGGAAAGCCGCTTGAGCGCAGGCGTTCAGTGGGTGAGGTCCAGGTAGGTCTGGGCCACCACCGCAGACACCAACAGGCACCAGCCCAAACGCACACCATGAGCCAAACAGGGCGGCCTTGAAAGCGGAGAAGGACTTGGGTGCGGACACCCCACTCGAACTTGTTGCGAAGCAGGCTCAGCAAACCCCAGACCACCAGGATGGCTGCCATCACCAGATGGCCAACGTCCACCCTTACACGCTTCGGAGCCTTGGCTTCGGGTGATTTGCGCGGGGACTTCGGCTTTTTTGGCATCGACTTGCGCATTGGTGAACACAACGCTTGGAGATGGACGATGCAACGTGAAGGTGTGGGGCCGCAGTGTTAGGCATAGCGGTTAAGCCGATGCTCGACAACGGAACCGACGGCGCAAACGCGGTTGTGGTGTGTTTCGCAGAGCAGCCAATCAAAGCTCTTTGCCACTAGGTAGAACTCGAATCCGTAGCACTCTCCAATGATTTTGGATGCGATTCTCGGAGTGGTTTCGAACACCGGGTAATGAGGTAGTTGGTCGTCCTCGGCAATGAACCAGACTGACTCATCTGGATTTGGAGCAATCTCCGGCATGAGCTTCCATCCATCTCCAGCGGGAAACATGACTGAGGTGCCCGGCTCGCGAAAATCCTCCCACCACCAACGACGGTCGCCTGAAGCGACAAAATGACGGAGTACCTCAAAGAAGATCGTTTCGCTTTCTGCTGTCGGCAGTTCCCTGAACTCTGGGGGCACCAACCCAAGCGTCTTCGCAGCTGAATTGATCTCGTCGATGACTGTTTCCATTACCTAGTCTAGCTGTAGAGTCCCGGATCATTGTATTGATGAAAAGCGCTACCCATTGTTCATGGCCCGCGAGGTCATGGCGGGGTTGATTGAGCAACTCAAAGCATCCGGGGGTTCGAAGTCATGAACATCAAGCTGCACAAGAACGCACGCACCACGCCCGCAGTTCGCGCAGAGATTGCCGCCAGCACCGAGCGAGCCTGCGTGCTGGCCGCCCGCTATGGTGTGACCGAGGCCACCATCTACAAATGGAAAAAGCGTGACAGCTTTGCGGACAAATCCCACACTGCGGATCGACTGCAAACCACGCTGAGCTCGGCACAGGAAG
>DASUON010000407.1:0-5040 GCA_036276615.1 Burkholderiaceae bacterium | reverse complement strand
GCAGGTCTTGCCAGAACTCCTCTTCCGGGTAGGCATCGACCAGCACGTCCTGCGGGGCGTCGTGCATGCAGCGCAGGTTGCGGGTGTGTGCCGAGTTGCCGCCCCGCCACGCGCGAGGGGCAGATTCCAGCAGCAACACGCGGGCACCTGCCTCTGCCGCCATCAGTGCCGCACACAACGCGGCGTTACCGCCGCCAATGACCAGCACATCGGTGCTCATGAAACATCTGCCTCCAAGTTGTTGGGGGCCGATTGTTCCGTCAGGTCATTGTTTTGTTAAATGAATAACTGGTCGTGATTTTTGCGTTTGGCGCATTAAAAAATCAGGTGACCGTCACCGTGCTTCTGAGCAGGTCGTGGAAAGCCTGCGCCGCTGGAGACAAAGGAGTGCGGCGCTGCTGGATCAGCACCACCTTGCGTTTGACCACCGGGTGGGTGAGGGGGATTTTGTGCACCCCGGGCCGATCGCCTTCCTTGAAGGTGGACGACGGCAGGATGGTGCTGCCCACACCGGCGGCCACCAGGTTGACCGCGGTGGCGTGGTGCTGCACCTCGTAACGGCCCCGCAGGCGAATGCCCCGTTTGGCCAGTTGGTAGTCCATGAACACGCGGGTGGCCATGAAGCTGCTGACGCCGATCAGGTCGGCATGGCGCATGTCGGTCCAGGTGACAGCCTTGTGGTGCTGCAAGGGGTGGGGTTCGCGGCAGATGAAGACCAGCGGGTCGGCGAACAGCACGGTTTCGGTGAGGGCGGGGGTTTTTTCGCCTTGCACCGCAATGCCCAGCTCGGCATGCCCGTTGATGACGGCTTCGTGCACTTCGTTGGACGAGCCGTCCAGCAGCCGGATGTGGTTGTCGGGGTGCAGGTCGGCGTAGCGGCGGATGACGTCGGGCAGCACATGCGAGGTCATGGACGGGATGCAGGCCAGCGCAAAGTTGCCACGGGCGTGCTGCGACATGTCCTTGAGCCGTTCCACGGCCCGCGTCATGTCGTGCACGATGGTCCGGGCCTGAGGGAGGAACTCCCGCCCTGCGGCGGTCAGCTCCACCCGCCGGGTGGTCCGGTTCAGCAGCCGCAGTTCGAGGTAGGTCTCCAGCTTCTGGATGCGGCGCGTCAGCGCCGTCTGGGTGATGTGCAGCTGCGCTGCCGCCTTGCTGAAGCCGCCGAGATCGGCAATGGCCACAAAGGCCTGCACACCGTCAAAGTCGATCTTCATGGTCTGGTCGGTCGGGTACCCAGGAAGTCCCGAAGCGAAGAACGTCGAGGGAATGCATCATAGGGGCGTGACACGCGCTGTCTTCACCGTGTGTTTACACACGCCTGAGAAGATTGCGCGTTAAAAACGCCCGGCTTGACCTTCCCCTCTCCCGAACCATGAAGAAAAATACACCGTTGTCGTTGCTGACCGTTGGTTGTTTGTGTTTGCTGGCCGCGTGCGGCAGCAAGACGGACACGGCAACGCCAAGCCCCGCCGCGCCATCCCAAGCGGCGGCTGAGGGTGCCAAACCACCCGCCACGTCCCCAGCACCAGCAGCCGGCCCCGCCGTCCCTGTGACCACGGCCTTGGCCCAGCGCCAGAGCCTGAGTGTGGCCACTGAAGCCACCGGCACCGCCACCCCGTTGTCGCAGGTGGATGTCAAGGCCCAGATGAGTGGGGTGGTCACCCAGGTGCATGTGAAAGAGGGGCAGGCGGTTCGTGCCGGGCAACTGCTGTTCACCCTGGACACACGTGCCGACGAGGCCAACGTGGCCAAGCTCAAGGCCCAGATCACCAAGGACGAGGCGCTGCTGGCCGACGCCCAGCGCCAGCTGGCGCGTGCGCGGGAGCTGCTGTCCAAGAACTTCGTGTCTCAAGGGGCGGTGGACACGGCGCAAACCAATGTGGAGTCGCAGCAGGCCACGCTGGCGGCTGACAAGGCCGCGCTGGCCGCGGCCCAGGTGCCGTTGTCGTATGGCCGTGTCACGGCGGCCAGTGCCGGCCGGGTGGGCCTGGTGCCGGTGTACGTGGGCACGGCGGTGCAGGCCAACCTGACCACGCTGACCACCTTGACCCAACTGGACACCATGGACGTGAGCTTCAGCCTGCCGCAGTCCAACCTGCCCGACGTGCTGGGCCTGTTGGCCACGGGCAAGGCCCCGGTCAAGGCCACCTTGCCCGATGGCAAGACGGCCCTGACGGGGCGGCTGAATTTTGTGGACAGCGTGGTCGATGCCGCCACCGGCACCGTGAAGGTGAAGGCCCGCTTCGACAACAAGGACAACACCTTGTGGCCCGGGGCCTACGTCAAGGTGAGCCTGCCGCTGCGCACGCTGGAAGAAGCCGTCACCGTGCCCACCGTGTCCGTCATCCAGAGCGCCCGTGGCCCCCTGGTGTATGTGGTGGAAGAAGGCAAGGCCGCACCGCGGCCCGTCAAGGTGCTGAACATCCAGGGCGAAGTGGCCGCGGTGTCCGGCGTGAACGAGGGGGACAAGGTGGTGGTCAACGGTCGCCAGAACCTGCGCCCCGGCACCCCGGTGACGGAAAAGGCCCCAGGCAAGCCTGCCGACAAAGCCGCTGACAAGGCCGCTGACAAGGCCACTGACAAGGCCACTGAGAAGGCGGCCTCATGAACCTGTCCGAGTTGTTCATTCGCCGTCCGGTGATGACGGTGCTGCTGAACCTGGCCGTGTTGCTGGCCGGGGTGATCGGGTATCGGTCCATCCCGGTGGCGGCGCTGCCCAGTTACGACACCCCGGTCATCAACGTGTCGGCCAACCTGGCCGGGGCCAACCCGGAAACCATGGCCTCGTCGGTGGCCTTGCCGTTGGAAAAGCAGTTCCAGACCATTCCCGGGCTGTCGCAGATCAGCTCCACCAGCACGCTGGGCAACACCTCGCTGACGCTGGAGTTTGTGGAAGGCCGCAACATCGACGGGGCGGCGCTGGACGTGCAGGCCGCGCTGCTGCGCGCCCAGCGCTCGCTGCCAGCCGACATGACGCAGATGCCGTCGTACCGCAAGGTCAACCCGGCGGATGCACCGGTGCTGCTGGTGGCGCTCACGTCACCGTCGCTGCCCCCGTCCGAGCTGCAAGACTATGCCGAACACCTGATTTCTCCCACCTTGTCCACGGTGGACGGGGTGGCGCAGGTCAACATCTTCGGCTCCAAGCGGTTTGCGGTGCGTGTGCGGGTGATTCCCCAGGCCCTGGTGGCCCGCAACATGGGCTTGGACGAAGTGGCCACCGCCTTGCGTGCGGCCAACGTCAACACGCCCGTGGGCACGCTCGACGGCCCGCAGCAGACCCTGACCTTGCAGGCCAACCGCCAGTTGCAGAACGCGGCGGAATTTGGGGCGCTCATCATTGCCAACCGCGGGGGCAACCCGGTGCGTTTGCGCGACGTGGCCGAGGTGGTGGACAGCGTGGAAACGCTCAAGACCCATGGCAACCTCAATGGCGAGCCGTCCATCACCCTGGCGGTGTTGCGCCAGCCCGGGGCCAACACCGTGCGGGTGGTGGATTCGGTCAAGGCGGCGCTGGCGCAGATCCAGACGCAGTTGCCGCAATCGGTGCAGATGACGCCGGTCAACGACCGTTCGGTGTCGGTGCGCGAAGCCTTGCACGACGTGACGTTGACCCTGGCGGGCACCATTGCGCTGGTGGTGCTGGTCATCTTCCTGTTCTTGCGGCGGGTGGTGGCCACCATCATCCCCACGCTGTCGTTGCCGGTGTCGTTGATGGGCGCGGTGGCCTTGTTGTGGGGGCTGCATTACAGCCTGGACAACATTTCCCTGTTGGGGCTCACGCTGGCCGTGGGCCTGGTGGTGGATGACGCCATCGTGATGCTGGAAAACATCATGCGGCATGTGGAAAACGGGGAGCGCCCCTTCCTGGCCGCGCTGCGGGGCTCGCGGGAGGTGGGGTTCACCATCATTTCCATTTCCACCTCACTGGTGGCGGTGTTCATTCCCATCTTTTTCATGCCCGGCGTCATCGGGTTGCTGTTCCACGAGTTTGCGGTGGTGGTGGGGCTGTCCATCCTGGTGTCGGCGTTTGTGTCGCTGACCCTGGTGCCCATGCTGGCCAGCCGCCTGCTGCGGGTGGAGGACATGCACAAGAAGCCGGGGGTGGTGGTTCGGGCCTTCGAGCGTGGCTTTGACGCCCTGGCCGGTCTGTACACCCGCACGCTGGACGGGGCGCTGGCCTGGCGCAAGACGGTGTTGCTGGTGGCCTTGCTGACCCTGGTGGCCACGGCGTGGTTGTTGATGGTCATTCCCAAGGGCTTTTTCCCCGAGGAGGACATTGGCCAGATCACCGTGTCCACCGAGGCGGCTGAGGACGTGTCCTTTCCCGAAATGGTGCGTTTGCAGGAGCAGGCGGCGGCCATCGTCCGCTCCGACCCGGCGGTGGAACGCGTCAGCTCGTTCAACGGCGGCAGTGGAGCCCAAAACACCGGGCGCATGTTCGTGGGCCTGAAGCCCCGCGCCGAGCGCAAGTCGGCCAAGGCGGTGATTGAGGGCTTGCGCGGCAAGCTGCGGGCGGTGCCGGGCTTGCGGGTGTTCATGCGTCCCGTACAAAACCTGCAACTGGGCGGACGCCAGAGCAAGGCGCAGTACCAGTACATCCTGCAAAGCATCAAGGCCGACGAGCTCAACGAATGGTCGCAAAAGCTCCAGCAGAACCTGCGCACCGATCCGCTGTTCCGCGACGTGACCAGCGACTCGCAGCTGCGTGGCTTGCAGGCCAAACTCAACATCGACCGCGACCGCGCCAACACGCTGGGGGTGTCCATCGACGCCGTGCGTTCGGCGCTGTTCAGCGCGTTTGGTGAGCGCCAGGTGTCCACCATCTACCTGCCTACCGACAGCTACCAGGTCATCCTGGAGCTGGCGGGCGACGCCAAGCAGGACGAAGCCGGTTTGCGCAGTGTGTACGTTCGCGCATCCACCGGGGCCCTGGTGCCGTTGTCCGCCTTCACCACGGTGGAGCGTGCGGTGGGCCCCACGGCCATCAACCACGTGGGGCAATTGCAGGCCATCACCCTCTCGTTCAACCTGGCC
>DASUON010000406.1:0-2605 GCA_036276615.1 Burkholderiaceae bacterium | reverse complement strand
TGTTGGCAAAGCTGCCACCTTTGGCATTCTGGCATTGCACCGGGGCTCACAACACACGCACTACCCGTGGGCCACGGGCCATGTGACGGGGATTTGATCCACCGCAAAACTGCCCGCCGTCTCCGGGGGCTCGGGCTGGTGGCGGCTGCCTATGCACCCCTTCCTGGCACTTGGGGGTCTTGCTGTGTCGCGTCGTTCAACCTTCGTCCAGCGCCAGTGCGCCCTGTGGCGACGCGGGCGGCCACTGGGCCGCCGCCACCCGGGCTTCAAACCAGCGGTGCATGGCGGCGTCTTCCACGGCGTACTCGCCGCGGGCTGACTTCCACACCAGGGCGGGCGTGCGCTGCCGCAGCGACTCCAAGGCCTTCTGCGCCTGCTGCACGGTCATCGGGCGTCCCAGCTTGTCGCGGTAGAAGCGCAGCGCCTCGGCGTCGTACGGGCGAAAGCGCGGCCCCTGGTCCAGCATGCGCCACAGCACCACCTGCTCGGTGGGTTTGAGGCCCAGGTAGTCGGACTCCATCTGCGCTTCGTCCTGCACCTGCTGGTCCTGTGCCGCCTGTTGCAACGCCGGTTCAAAGCGGCCACTGTGGCCCGACAGAGGGCTGAGCACCGCGCCCATGGCCGCCATGAAAAACTGTGGCCGGTGGCCGAAGGCGGCAAACGCCGCCTGCAACGCGGCCCGATCCACCGGCACCAGATCGGGCCGCTGCGCTTCCACCAACCCGGCCACATGGGCGATGAAATCCGTGTCCAACGGCGGCAGCGCCTGGATCTGCGAGCCGTAGAACGGCGCCCCTGCGCTCACCACCAGGCGCAGCAACTTGTCGCGGTCGGAACCCGACATCACCAGCATCAGGTTCACCCGGCCGGGCTGGTTCATCTGGTCACGCGCTGACTTGAGCGCCGTCATCGCCACCTCGCCCGCCTCGCTGGTCAGGGCGTGCTGGGCTTCGTCAATGATCAGCGCCACCGGCTTGCCTGCCGCCTGGTACAGGCTGCGCAGCGCGTCCACCAGGGTCATGCCGTCCACCAGACCGATCTTGCTGGTGTCGATGTCCAGCGCACCCGCCACCTTCACGCTCTTGACGCCAGCCTTTCTGGCGGTACGGGCCACCAGCCCCAGGTGCGCTTGCAGGGCCTGGGCAATGGCCTCGGCAATCAGCGTACCCGGGTCGCGGCGGGTGTCGGCCCACAGGTCCACGTACACCACCTCCACGTCGGCCTGCCGCAAAGCGGGTGCCAAGTCACCTTGCAAAAAGGTGCTCTTGCCGGTTCTGCGTGGTGCGGCCAGGAACAGACCGTTGTGCGCGTCGCCCAGCAGCGCTTTCCCCTGCAAAGCCTGCGCCAGCTGTTGCGCCAGCGCCGTGCGGTGGTACGCGATCATGCGATTACCTCTAATTATCCACAATATGGATAATTTATCTTATTTTGGATAAAAGGAGATAATTTCATTGACCCACAATCCGTCAGGCACTTGGCCAAGACGGATGCACTTGATGAACAGCAGCATCAGCACATGGTCTTTGTACTGACTGGCGTCCATGCCGCCGCGCAGTTCGTCGCAGTGGGGACAAACGAGCGCAAGGGCGCTGGGGGTGAAAGGAATCATATACAGCCACACTGCGCCGCCAGCCGTGTCAGCCCACCGCCACTCGCGGCAGTCAGCCCCACCACGCGGCCACCCCACAATAGTCGCTAACACCTTGAAAACAAAGGGTTTTTCGCACCACGTACCCCGCTGGCACAAAACATGAACACGGCCCGGGCTGTCACCCCCGCCCAAAGTCCACCGCCATGCCCCCCGCCCCCCTTGTCGCGCCCTCTGCCGCCGCATCCCCCTACGCCAAACTGGGCGGCGACGCGGGCGTGCGCCGCCTGGCCCACCGTTTCTACGAGCTGATGGACGAGCTGCCCGAAGCCTGGACCATCCGCCAGATGCACCCCGAAAGCCTGGCCGCCAGCGAGGACCGCCTGTTCGACTTCCTCAGCGGCTGGCTGGGCGGGCCGCCGCGGCTCCAGCACGAGCACGGCCCTCCCCACCCGCGCATGCGCCACGCGCCCTGCGCCATCGACAGCCAGGCCCGCGACGAATGGCTGCTGTGCATGCGCCTGGCCCTGGCCGAGCAGGTGCCCGACCCAAACTTCCGAGCCGCCCTGCAACTGGCGTTTGAACAAATGGCCGAGCAGGTGTGCGAGTGGCTCCACAATCGGAGCCACTGAGAGCACCGCCATGCCCCACTGGATTCCCACCTCCCTCCGCGCCCGCTGGTTGCTGGGCACCGCCCTTGTGTTGGCCCTGGTGTTGGCGGTGGCCATGCTGCGGCCCCGCACCAAGGCGGTGGCCATGGTGGGCGTGCAGCGCACCGACCTCACCCAGACCGTGGTGGCCACCGGCCGCGTCAACCTGCCCGCCCGGGTGGACGTGGCCAGCGAGGTGACCGCCACCATCCAGCAGGTGGGCGTGCGCGAGGGCGACCGCGTCAAGGCCGGCAGCCTGCTGGTGCAACTGGCCGATGCCGAAGCCCGCGCCACCCTGGAGCAGGCCCAGGCCGCCCTGGCCGAAGCCCGCGCCCGCCAGACCCAGCAGCGTGACGTGGCCGCCCCC
>DASUON010000405.1:0-2073 GCA_036276615.1 Burkholderiaceae bacterium | reverse complement strand
CCATTTGCGCAAGAAACACCTGCAAACCCCGGGCGTAGGTGCCCGCATCGGACAAGGACACCAAAGACGGAACGGAAAACCACATGACGGTTGTACGGCAGCGCGTGAAATGGAAGAGCCGACATTGTGCGCACCTGCCCGCCCCGGCCAGGGCACCCCCGTGTCCACCCAGTCTTTGATTTGACTCAATCAGTCGGGTATACACCTCACTTAGGATGCCCTGGCGTCCTTCGGATGCCGTGCACGGCGTCCAGGCCTGCCCCTTTTTTGCACCCCGCATCAAAAGGGTTTGTTCAATCCATGTTCAAGGGATTCATCCACCATGAAAACACTCATCAAATACCTCATGCTGGTGGTGACGGCGCTCATGCTGTCGAGCACGGCCTGGGCGGCTGACAAAGGCACGGCCGAAGAAGCCACGGCCATGGTCAAGAAGGCGGTGGCCTACGTCAAGGCCAACGGCAAGGACAAGGCCTTTGCCGAGTTCAGCAACCAGAAAGGCGCGTTTGTGGACCGTGACCTGTACGTCATGGTGTACGACATGGAGGGCAACAACAAGGCCCATGGCTCCAACCCCAAGCTGATCGGCAAGAACCTGCTGGAAATCAAGGACGCCGATGGTGTCTTCATCGTCAAGGGCCTGATCGACACGGCCAAGAAAGGCGGCGGCTGGTTCGACTACAAGTGGCCCAACGCCACCACCAAGGCCGTGGAGCCCAAGTCCACCTATGTGGAAAAGGTGGAAGACGTCCTGATCGGCGTCGGCATCTACAAGTAAACCAGCGATACCCTGTGGGCCTGCCGGGAGGTGCGCCCACAGCGGGGAGGGACTTCCATGAACTTGCAGAACATTCGCATTGGAACCCGCCTGAAGGCGGGTTTTGGCATCATCCTGGCGCTGTTGGTCACCGTGGTGCTGACCGACAACCTCAGCAGCGCCCACAACCGCCAGCAACTGTTTGACAACCTGGAGGCGGCCAAGACCAAGGTGGAACTGACCTCCACCCTGAAAAGCGAACTGCTGGAAGGTGTGATTGCCCTGCGCAGCATCGGGCTGCAGGCCGATGTGGCCGCCATGAACCGCGAAGAAGAACGCCTGCGCAACCACCGCAAGGGCTTTGCACAGGCCCGCGACCAGCTGATGGCCATGGGCACCACCGACGAAGAAAAGAAGATCTTCGACCAACTCTCCCAGCTGAACCAGAGCATGGAAACCCCGTCCACCGAAGCCATCGCCCAGGCGCTGGCGTTCAACACCGAGGGCATGGCCGAGATCATCGCCACCAAGGTGGACCCGCTCTACCGCCAGGTGCTGGAAGAAATCAACAAGCTGGTGAGCTTGCAGAACAACGCCCAGCAGGCGGTCATGACCGCCGCCGCCGCGTCGGCGCAACGCCTGAGCTTGCTGCTGTACCTGGGGGCCGCGCTGGCCGTGGCCGTGGGCAGTGCCCTGGCCTGGGCCATCACCCGCAGCATCACCGGGCCGTTGGGCCAGGCCGTGGCCGTGGCCCGCACCGTGGCGGGCGGGGATTTGTCGGGCCACATCGTGGTGGGCTCGTCCGATGAAACCGGCGAGCTGATGCAGGCCCTCAAGGACATGAACGCCAGCCTGCTGCACACGGTGCAGCAGGTGCGCAACGGCACAGACACCATTGCCACCGCGTCCAACGAGATTGCCTCCGGCAACCAGGACCTGTCGGGGCGCACCGAGCAGCAGGCCAGCTCGCTGGAGCAGACCGCGGCCTCCATGGAAGAGCTGACGGGCTCGGTCAAACAAAACGCCGACAACGCCCAACAGGCCAACCAGTTGGCCCAGGAGGCGGCCCAGGTGGCCACCCAGGGCGGCGAGGTGGTGGAACAGGTGGTGCACACCATGGGTTCCATCCACACGTCGTCACGCAAGGTGGCGGACATCATCGGCGTCATTGACGGTATTGCCTTCCAGACCAACATCCTGGCCCTCAACGCCGCGGTGGAGGCCGCCCGCGCCGGGGAGCAAGGGCGCGGTTTTGCGGTGGTGGCCTCGGAGGTGCGGGGCCTGGCCCAGCGCAGTGCGCAGGCCGCCAAGGAAAT
>DASUON010000404.1:0-6199 GCA_036276615.1 Burkholderiaceae bacterium | reverse complement strand
CCGCGGCCAGCTCGGTCACGGTGCTGGCACCGGCGCGGCACAGGACCAGGTCGGCCTCGGCCATGGCGCGGGCGGTGTCCAGGATGAACGGCACGGCCCGCACCTCGGCCACGCTGGACGGCCACGCCTCGGCGGCCGTGCTGTCCGCGGGGGCCGGGTCCAGCAAGGCCACCCCGGCCTGGGCGTAGGCGGTGCGCAGCGCTGCCAGGTGCTGCTGGCCGCTCTGGTGCAGCACCAGGGGGCGTGCTTCGGGCGGCATGAGTGCCAGCGCGGCGGGCACAGCGTCGTTCAGGCCCTTGGCCCCCAGGCTGCCGCCCAGCACCAGCAGCTTGAGCGGGCCTGTGCGCCCGGCAAAACGTTCGGTCGGTGCAGGCTGCACCATGAATTCGACCCGCAAGGGGTTGCCCACCCACTCGCCCCCGGGCAGGGCATTGGGATAGGCGGTGAAGATGCGGTCGGCCACCTTGGCCAGCACCTTGTTGGCCAGCCCGGCCACCGAGTTCTGCTCGTGCAGCACCAGGGGTTTGCCCGCCAGCACGCCCATCATGCCGCCAGGGAAGGTGATGTAGCCGCCCAGGCCCACCAGCACGTCGGGGCGCACGCGGCGCACCACCTTCAGGCTTTGCCAGAAGGCGCGCAGCAGCTTGAACGGGGCCAGCGCCAGGGTGGCAAAACCCTTGCCACGCAAGCCACCGAATTGCACGCCCTCGAACGCAAAGCCGCGGGGCACCACCAGCCGCTCTTCCATGGCGCCGGGCACGCCCAGCCAATGCACACGCCAGCCACGCGCCCGCAGCGCCTCGGCCACGGCCAAGCCGGGGAAAATGTGGCCGCCGGTGCCTCCGGCCATGACAAGTGCAACGCCCCCACGCTCACTGCGTTCGCTGCCCCCCAAGGGGGCGCTCGCCAGCTTGGGGCGGCCCTGCGCTGGCTCGGCTGCACTGCTGCGCTGAAGGTCCGTGGTCATACCCGGCCCCCCTTCATCAGCACGCGGTTTTCGGCGTCCACGCGCAGCACGATGGCGATGGCCGCCAGGTTGAGCAGGATGGCGGAGCCGCCGTAACTCATCAGCGGCAGCGTCAGGCCCTTGGTGGGCAGTGCGCCCAGGTTCACCCCGATGTTGATGAAGGCCTGGAAGCCCATCCACAGGCCCACGCCTTGCGCCACCAGGCCGGAGAACACCTGGTCCAGCGCAATGGCCTGACGGCCAATCTGCATGATGCGCCGCGTCAGCCACATGAACACGCCAATGACCACGAGCACGCCCACCAGCCCGAACTCCTCGCCAATGACGGCCAGCAGAAAGTCGGTGTGCGCCTCGGGCAGCCAGTGCAGTTTTTCGACGCTGCCGCCCAGGCCCACGCCAAAAATCTCACCGCGCCCGAAGGCAATGAGCGAGTGCGACAACTGGTAGCCCTTGCCCAGGGCGTGCTGTTCGCTCCAGGGGTCCAGGTACGCAAAAATCCGCTCGCGCCGCCAGGGGCTGGTGGCCACGATGAGGGCAAACGCCGTCACCACCAGCGCCGCCATCAGGAAGAACATGCGGGCGTTGACGCCACCCAAAAAGAGAATGCCCATGGCGATCACCACGATCACCATGAACGCACCCATGTCGGGCTCGGCCAGCAGCAGCATGCCCACCACCAGCACCGCCGCGGCCATGGGCAGCACGGCGCGGAAGAAGCGTTCCTTCACCTCCATGCGGCGCACCATGTAGTCGGCGGCGTACATCAGCACGCCCAGCTTGGCCAGCTCGGAGGGCTGGAAGTTGATGATGCCCAGCGCAATCCAGCGCCGCGCCCCGTTGACGCCCTTGCCGATGAAGGGGATGAGCACCAGCACCAGCAGCACGATGGACGCGGCAAACAGCCACGGCGCCACTTTTTCCCATGCTTTCAGCGGCACCTGGAACACCACCAATGCCCCCACCCCGCCCATGACCATGGAGAAGGCATGCCGCACCACAAAGTGGGTGGAGGCGTAGTTGCCAAAACGCGGGTTGTCGGGCAGCGCGATGGAGGCGGAATACACCATCACCAGGCTCCAGGCCATCAGCGCCACCACCACCCACACCAGGGGTTGGTCAAAGCCCAGCTCGCGCACGGCCAGCGGGCGGGTGTGCACAAAGTCATGGCTGCGGGTGCGCACCGGCAGGCCGTCGTGGCGTGCATCGCCCCGGCCCCCCACCCAACCGGCAAAACGGTCCCACAGCCGCACGACCGGGGTTTGTGCGGCGGCGCTCATGCCCCCACCCCCGTCACGCCCTGCTCGGTGGCCAGTTCGGCCACGGTGTCGCAGAACACCTGCGCCCGGTGGGCGTAGTTCTTGAACATGTCCAGGCTGGCACAGGCGGGCGACATGACCACGGCCTGCCCCTCCAACGCCTGCGCCGCCGCCAGCCGAACGGCCTGCGACATGTCGGGGGCGTCGAACAGCGGCACCCCGGTGGGGGCCAGCACCTCGCGCAGCAAGGGGGCGTCGCGCCCGATCAGCACCACCGCCTGCACATGGCGGCGCACGGCGTCGGCCAACGGCGAAAAGTCCTGCCCCTTGCCGTCGCCGCCCAGAATCAGCACCAGGCGGCGCTCGACCCCCAGGCCCAGGATGGCGGCCAGCGTGGCCCCGACGTTGGTGCCCTTGCTGTCGTCGAAATACTCCACCCCGCCGATCACGCCCACCGACTCCACCCGGTGTGGCTCGCCCCGGTACTCCCGCAGGCCGTGCAGCATGGGGGCCAGCGTGGCCCCCGCGGTGGTGGCCAGCGCCAGGGCGGCCAGGGCGTTGGACGCGTTGTGCCGCCCGCGGATGCGCAGCGCCTCGGCGGGCATCAGGCGTTGCAGCACCACGTCTTCGGGCTCGGCGGCCTTGCGGCGGCGGGTGGTCACCCGGGTTTCGTCGCTGGGTTGGGCGCGCACCAGCCAGGTCATGCCGTTGACGGTTTCCAGGCCCCAGTCGCCGGGGCGTGTGGGCAGGTCGGTGCCAAAGGAGGTCCAGAGCACGGCGGCGTCGGCAGGGCGGGCGGCCATCACCGCGGCATCGTCGCGGTTGAGCACCCGCACCCCGGCCGCGCCGTACACGCGCTGCTTGGCGGCGGCGTAGGCGTCCATGCTGCCGTGCCAGTCCAGGTGGTCTTGCGTGAGGTTGAGCACCGTGGCCGCCGTGGGCTCGAACCCCTGGGCCCCAAGGGGCACGCCGTCGAGCTGAAAGCTGGACAGCTCCAGCACCCACACCTGCGGCAAGGTGGACGCGGGGGCCTCGGTGGGGGCGGCGTCGGCGTCCGCAGCGGCGATTGCTATGCTTTCAGTAGCTTCTTGCGCTTTTTCTGAAAGCGCTAGAGCCGATTTTTCTTCAACATCCATGGCCTCACCCAGCACGTCCAGCAAGGCGGGGCCGATGTTGCCGGCCACCGCCACACGCCACCCGGCGCGTTGCAACAGCTGGCCGGTGAGCGAGGTGGTGGTGGTCTTGCCGTTGGTGCCGGTGATGGCCAACACCTTGGGGACAAACCCGGCCTGGGCGTAGGCCAGGCGCAAGCCGTCTGCCCACAAAGCCAGTTCACCCAACACGGGCACGCCGCACTCGTCGGCGGCGGCCTGCACCGCCGCCAGCTGGGCGGGCGACAGGCCGGGGCTTTTGCCGATCAGCGCCCAGGCTTGGCGCTGCACCAGGGCGGCGTCAAACGCGCCCGCCACCACGTCCACACCGGGCAGCCACTCGCGCAGTTGCGCCATGCGCTCGGGCTGCTCGCGGGTGTCGGCCAGCGTGACCCGCGCACCCAGGCGCTGGCACCAACGCGCCATGGCCAGGCCCGAAATGCCATGGCCCAGCACCAGCACGGCCTGGTTGTGGAGGGGGTGAGCGTGGAGGTCCATCACAGCTTCAGCGCAGCTTCAACGTGGACAGGCCCATCAGGCACAGCAGCATGGTGATGATCCAGAAGCGGACCACCACCTGCGTTTCCTTCCAGCCGCTTTTTTCAAAGTGGTGGTGCAGCGGGGCCATCTTGAGGATGCGGCGGCCCTCGCCGTATTTCTTCTTGGTGTACTTGAAGTAGGTGACCTGCAGCATGACCGACAGGGCCTCGGCCACGAACACGCCGCCCATGATGGCCAGCACGATTTCCTGGCGCACGATCACCGCCACCGTGCCCAGCGCACCGCCCAGGGCCAGTGCGCCCACGTCGCCCATGAACACCTGGGCTGGGTGGGCGTTGAACCACAAAAATGCCAGCCCCGCCCCGGCAATGGCCGCGCAGAACACCAGCAGTTCCCCCGCGCCGGGGATGTAGGGAATGAGCAGGTAACGGGCAAACACGGCGTTGCCGGTCACATAGGCAAACACGCCCAGCGCCGAACCCACCATGACCACCGGCATGATGGCCAGGCCGTCCAGCCCGTCGGTCAGGTTGACGGCGTTGCTGGAGCCCACGATGACGAGGTAGGTCATGATCACAAAACCCAGCACGCCCAGCGGGTAGGCCACTTCCTTGAAGAAAGGCACCCACAGCCCGGCGGTGGCCGGCAGCGACACCTGGAAGCCCGAGGTGATCCATTCCAGGAACAGCTCGATCACCCGCAGGTTGGAGCGTTCGGAAATGGCAAACACCAGGTACAGCGCGGCGACCAGCCCGATGAGGCTTTGCCAGAAGTACTTTTCGCGTGAGCGCATGCCCTCGGGGTCCTTGCGCACCACCTTGCGCCAGTCGTCCACCCAGCCAATGGCCCCGAAGCCGCCGGTGACGATCATCACGATCCACACAAAGCGGTTGCTCAGGTCGGCCCACAGCAGCGTGGACAGCGCGATGGCCATGAGGATGAGCACCCCGCCCATGGTGGGCGTGCCGCTTTTGACCAAATGGGTTTCCATGGCGTAGCCACGCACGGGCTGGCCGATCTTGAGCGCCGTGAGGTGGCGGATGACCGCAGGCCCCGCCACCACGCCGATGAGCAGCGCCGTGACCGCGCCCATGACGGCGCGGAAGGTCAGGTACTGGAACACCCGGAAAAAACCGAATTCGGGCGACAGCCCTTGCAGCCATTGGGCCAGGTTAAGCAGCATGGGCCGTGTCTCCCTTTGTTGTTGTGGGGGTGGGGGCGACCGCGGGCCACGCGGCCTGCAGGTCGTGCACCACCCGTTCCATCTTCATGAAGCGCGAGCCTTTGACCAGCACGCTGCCGCCGCCCTGCACCGCCTCGCGCACCAAGGGCAGCAGGTCGGCGAGGTCGGCGCTGTGGGGCACAAAGCGGGCCTGGGGGTGGGCCCCGGCTGCCACCGCGTCGGCCATGTGGCTGCCGGTGCAGAACACACGGTCCAGACCCAGGGCCGCCGCACGGGCCAGCACCTCGGTGTGGAAGGCCAGGGCCTGGTCGCCCACTTCACCCATGTCGCCCACCACCAGGGTGCGCGGCGTGGGCAAGGCGGCCAGCACGTCCAGCGCGGCCAGCATGGAGTCGGGGTTGGCGTTGTAGGTGTCATCCACCACGGTCAGCAGACCGGCGGGCGTGGTGAGGGCAAACGCCCGCGAGCGGCCCTGCACCGGGGCAAAGGCACCCAGGCCCTTGACCACCGAGTCCAGGTCCACCCCGGCGGCCAGGGCGCAGGCGGTGGCGGCCAGGGCGTTGCGCACGTTGTGGCGGCCCGCCACTTGCAGTTGGGCGGTGGCCTGCCCCACCGGGGTCACCAGCTTCAGGGTCCAGGCCAGCCCGGTCCATTCGGCGGTGGCGGTCACATCGGCCTGCGCGTCGGTGTCGCTGAAGGTGAAGCAGCGGCGGGCCCCGGCCAGCTCGCGCCACAGCGGGGTGTGGGTGTCGTCGCTGGGGAACACGGCGGTGCCGTCGGCCCCCAGGGCCGAGAGCACCGCGCCGTTTTCGCGGGCCACGGCCTCGACCGTGCCCATGAATTCCTGGTGCTCGCGCTGCGCGTTGTTGACCAGCGCCACCGTGGGCCGCGTCATGGCGGCCAGCGTGGCGATTTCGCCCGGATGGTTCATGCCCAGCTCCACCACCGCCAGCCGGTGGCGGCGGGCCAGGCGCAGCAGCGTCTGCGGCACGCCAATGTGGTTGTTGAGGTTGCCGCGGGTGGCCAGGGCGTCTTCGCCGTCGCCCCCCACCGCCACGCGCAGGATGCTGGCCACCATCTGTGTGGTGGTGGTCTTGCCGTTGCTGCCGGTGACGGCGATCACGGGAATGGTGTACTGCGC
>DASUON010000403.1:0-3793 GCA_036276615.1 Burkholderiaceae bacterium | reverse complement strand
GTTGGGGCCCCAATCGTTCTCCTTGAGTTCGAACACCAGGCCGTCTTGCAGGGTGTGGGGGTCGGGCACCAATCGGTAGTCCACCTGGTCGTAATCGCCACTGGCCGAGAGTTGTTCCAGGTCGCCGTTGAGTTTGGCGGGGTCCAGCGGCTGCCCCGCCTGGGTGTCCACCAGCTTGTTCAGCTGGGCGGCTTGTTGGGGTGTCACGCCCTCAAACCGCACGTAGGCCAAGGCACCGGGCAGGGGCTCGGTGTGGGCCTGCCGACCCAGTTGCCATTGCGCGTAGTCGTCGGGCGAGACGGCAAAGCGGGCCAGGGCTTCGCCCACCGATTGGCCATAGTCCAGCCCGATGCGCGAGATGTCTTCCGCACGGTCGAAATCGGCGGAACTGTGCTTGCCCAGCGAAGGCGACAGCAGCAAGTCGTTGACGGTGAGCAGGGCGATGCTGCGTTGCACGTTCTGCTCGGTGAGGATGTTGATCATCTGCTGGCTCACCCCCAGCACGTCGTTGAGCGTTTCCCGCCCCGCCAGGGGGGTGCCGATGTTGACCGCAATCACCACGTCCGCCCCCATGGCGCGGGCCACATCCACCGGCAGGTTGTTGACCAGACCCCCATCGCCCAGGATGCGCCCGTCCATTTCCAGCGGCGAGAACACGCCGGGCACCGACATGCTGGCCCGCAGTGCGGCGGCCAGGTCTCCACGGTCCAGCACCACGGGTTCACCCGTTTCCATGTCGGTGGCCACCGCGCGGAAAGGAATGGACAGGGCGTCAAAGTGGGTCAACTTGCGGGTGTGCAGCGTGAAGTGGCGCAGCAGCCATTCCAGCGAGCGGGTGGACACGGCCCCCGTGGGCACGCGGAATTCCCCATCGCGAAACCCCAGTTCCACAATGGGCAGCAGGTTGAAGTCGTCCTCCTTGCGGTGCTGGGGCAGGGTGGGGCGCGGGGCCCGGCGCTCGAAAAGCGTGTTCCAGGGGATGGACAGCAACTCGGCTTGCAGCGCCTGCGGTGACATGCCGCTGGCGTACAGGCCACCCACGATGGCCCCCATGGAGGTGCCCACCACCAGGTCCACGGGCACATGGGCTTCTTCCAAGGCGCGCAACACCCCCACATGGGCAAAACCACGGGCCCCACCCCCCGACAGCACCAACCCCACCACGGGTCGGCGAGGCTTGGCGCTCGATGGGCTGGGGGTGGGCTTCAGCATTGCAGCCACAGCAGGGGCCGTATCGGCGGCCCAGAGGGCCGTGCACCCGGTGGCAGCGGCCAGCAGGATGGGGCCGATCAACAAGCGACGGGCGGCAAAGCGAAGGTTTTGGAGCATGGGCGCAGTGGCAGCGGGCGACCGCGCGATTCTGCCTGCTGTCGCCCACGGTGCAGCCCTGGAGTTGGCCCCTCAACGCGGACGGGGGGTTTCATGGTAATTTGCACGCCACTTTTTGGGTCAGATTCCATCCATGTCAGACATCCTCATCCACACCGAAAACGGCATAGCCACCTTCACGTTCAACCGCCTGGACAAGAAGAACTCCATCACCCGCGACATGTACGCCGCCCTGGCCGATGGCCTGGAGGCCGCCGCCACCGACGCCGCCGTGCGCGTGGTGGTGTTCCAGGGGCACGAAACGGTGTTCAGCGCAGGCAACGACCTGGCCGACTTCCTCCACAACCCGCGGGCCGATGAAGACGCCCCGGTGTTCCGTTTCCTGCGGGCCATCAGCGGCTTTCCCAAGCCGGTGGTGGCGGCGGTGTGTGGCCCTGCCGTGGGCATTGGCACCACCCTGCTGTTCCATTGCGACCTGGTGTACGCGGGCGACAACGCCGCGTTCTCCATGCCGTTTGTGAACCTGGGGCTGTGCCCGGAGGCGGCTTCCAGCCTGCTGGTGCCGCAGATGCTGGGCTACCACCGTGCGGCCGAAGCCTTGCTGCTGGGGGAGCCCTTCCTGGCCGAGGCCGCTTTGGAGGTGGGGCTGGTCAACCGCGTGGTGCCACCGTCCGAGGCGAACAACCTGGCGCAGGCCGTGGCCGCCAGGCTGGCCGCCAAGTCGTCCAGCAGCCTCATCGAGTCCAAGCGCCTGATGAAACAAGGCCAGGCCGCCCTGGTGGCCCAGCACATCCGCACCGAGGCCGAGGTGTTCGGGCGCATGCTGCGCGAGCCCGCCGCCAAGGAAGCGTTCAGCGCCTTCCTGGAAAAGCGCCGCCCCGACTTTTCCCAGTTCTGAACCCATCCTCCCACTCGCCATGCCCAAATCGCGTTCTGCCGTGGCCACCGAGCCGGTGGTGTTCGAGTCCGAGTTCACCGCTGCGCTGACCGACATTTTCGAAACCCGCATCGTGTTCAACCAGATGCTGGGCATGAAGATCGTGTCCATCCTGCCCGAGCAGGTGATGGGACGCATCCAGATGCGCCCCGAGCTGGTGGGGCACTTTGCCTACAACCGCATCCATGGCGGGGTGATCAGTGCCAGCCTGGACGCCCTGGGCGGGCTGGCGGTCATGGCTGCCATCGGGGCCCGCCACATGGATGAGCCGGTGGCCCAGCGCCTGCAACGCTTTGCCAAGCTGGGCACCATTGACCTGCGCATCGACTACCTGCGCCCCGGCATTGGCGAGGTGTTCGACATGCGGGCCGAGGTCATGCGCCTGGGCTCCCGCGTGGCCAGCACGCGCATGGAGTTCCTGGGGGCCGACGGCAAGCTGTTGTCTTGCGGCAGCGCGGCCTACATCGTGTCCTGAACCCATGGGCTTGCCGCTGGCGGGGGCGTTGACCTGGGTCAACGCGGCAGCAGCGGACGGCGGCTAAGCTGCCCGGCCATGTCGGCCGCCACCTCATCCACTGCTTCTTCCGCTCACTTCGATCTGCTCATCGTGGGGGCAGGCCCTGCCGGGCTGGCGTTGGCCCAAAGCGTCAAACCTTTGGGCTTGAACGTGGCGTTGGTGGAGCAATCGCCCTTGAGCACCTTGGTGGAGCCCCTGTTTGACGGACGGGAGATCGCCCTCACCCAGCACAGCGTGAAGGTGCTCAAGGCCCTGGGCGCCTGGGAGCGCATCCCTGCCCAGGACATTTCGCCGTTGCGCGACGCCCGCGTCATGGACGGGGCCGATCCCTTTGCCATGGTCATCAGCCATGAAGACGCCCCCGCGGGTCAGGGTGGGGCAACACCCTCTGAGCTGGGGTTTCTGGTGGCCAATCACCTGATCCGGCGGGCACTGTTTGAGACCGTCGCCCCGATGGTCGAGGGTTCAGGCAATCCCTCGCCCTGCACCTTGATCGCCGGGCATGCCGTGCAAGCCGTGCAGGTGCAGCCCGACCGGGCCTGCGTCACGCTGGACGATGGGCGCATGCTCACCACCGAGTTGCTGGTGGCCGCCGACAGCCGCCACTCCAGCACCCGCCGTGCCCTGGGGCTGGCGGCTGACATGCACGACTTTGGGCGCAGCATGCTGGTGTGCAACATGGCGCATGACGAGCCTCACCACCATGCCGCCTGGGAGTGGTTTGACTACGGGCAGACCCTGGCTCTGCTGCCCATGAACGATTGCCCGGACACCGGGCGGCACCGGTCGTCGGTGGTGTTGACGCTGCCCAGCAGCGAGATGCAGCCGGTGCAGAACCTGCCCGAAGCTGAGTTCAACGCCGACATGCAGCGCCGTTTCGCCCAGCGGCTGGGGGGCATGACCCTGGTCAGCACCCGGCATGTGTACCCGCTGGTGGCGGTCTACCCCAAGCGGCTGGTGGGTGCCCGCCTGGCCTGTGTGGGCGACGCGGCCTGTGGCATGCACCCGGT
>DASUON010000402.1:0-2649 GCA_036276615.1 Burkholderiaceae bacterium | reverse complement strand
CGCTGGTGCAGCATGTTGCGGTCTGCCCCAGGGCCGTCTTGGCAAATGATGCCGTCGCCGGGGGTGTCAGCCTCCAGCAGTGCCTCGGCCCCCGGTTTGCAGGTTTGCAAAAAACTGAAATGGGAGCTTCCCGCCAGCCATTCCCACTGGGTGGTGGCGGTTGGCAGCCGTTTCAGCAGCGCCTGAGACTCCAGCGCCAAGGGCACTTGCGGGTTGGGTTCGGTGGCGGCCAACAGCAACACCGGGGTGGTGAGCCGCTGCAGGCTGTCCGCGCTGAAGCCTCGAGTGCCGCCTGCATCCAGCAGCACCACGCCACGCACCCGCGCATCGCCCATGGGCAGGGCCAACCGAGTGCGGTGGGGCCGGGCTCCCGCATTCAGCTGCGTCACCACCCGGCAGGCCCCCAGTTCGGGGTGGAGCTGGCAGTCAGCATCGAACAGGTCGGGGTCGAAGCGGGCACCCGCCAACGCCAGGGCGGTCCATCCGCCCAGCGAGTGACCCACCACGAAAACGGATTGTTCGTCCACCGCCATGCCGTGCCAGGTGGGGCCGCGCAGGGCTGGCGCGTCGCCCAGGAAGGCGTTCATCACATGGGTCAGGTCCCGGGGCCGTTGCCACAGGGCGGCACCTTCTTCCGGGCGTCGGTCCTTGTGGGTGGTTCCGGGGTGGTTGGGGGCCACCACCACATGACCTGCCTGAATCAGGGCCGGGGCCAGCCAGCTCTGGTTGCCCCAATACCCGAAGCTGCCATGGGACAGCACCACCAAGCCGAATCGACCCGGGCGGGCCGGGGCGTTTCGGCGCACGGTCACGCCCTCGAAGGCTCGGTTATCGGCCACCGCCACCGAGTCGGTGTTGTGCCCAGGCGTCGGGTCATCCGGCACCGGGCCGCTCGGGTACCAGACCGCGACCTCCAGAGCGCGGTGTTCTCCATCGGCTGGCAACTTCATCACGGTGAAGCCGGGCGGGGTCTGCGCGGCTGCAAGGCCCGCCCAGGCCCACAGCCATGACCAGGCCAGGCCACTGCGCAGCGCTCGCAGTGCGGGGTTCAACAACGACAAATGCATGGGTGCTCCTGTATGCAAAAAGTAGAAGCACCCACTGTCGAAGAATTCTCGGCGCCACAGGTTCTGGAACACGATCCCGCACGTTCCAGAACACGATACGGCACGGATTCTTGGTGTCTGGAATATTATGAATTTGATAGCTGTTTGCGCTTGTAAATAAAGCGCTAGAGGCCAGTTTTCTTAAATTTCCACAGGCTCTGGCCGGATGCGTGTGGCCCACAGCACCCCAGCCAGCAGCAGGCCGATGCCCACCAGCGTGAGCGGCGCGGGCCATTGCTGGCGCCACACAAAGGCGTAGGTGAGGGCGGACAGGGTTTCGAACACGATGAGCTGCCCCACCAGGGTGGTGGGCAGGCGCTGGCTGGCTTCGTTCCAGCACAGCGTGCCCACCCACGAGGACAGCAGGCCGATGGCCACCATCAACCCCACGAAGGCGGCGGGCCGGGGGCCAAAGGGCATGGGGAAGGGCTCGGCCACGGTGGACGGCCCCCACGCCGTCCAGACCCAGAACAGCGCGTAACCCACCACAGCCAAGGGCAGGGTGGTCAGCCCTTGGGCGGTGGCCCAGGCCCGCGGGTTGCGCCCGGGGTGGTCGCGCAGCCAGTTGCTGTTGCGCAGGGGGTACCAGGTCCAGCAGGCCACGGCCACCACGGCCAGTGCGGCACCGCTGGCGTAGCGGGGCAGGTCGGCGTCGGGGTTGTGGGCCAGCAGGCTCAGTTCCACCTGGTTGACGCAGGCGATGCCCGCGGCAATCAGCAGCAGCGAGGGGGCCAGCCGCGCCCAGGGCAGGCGTCCGTCGCGCTGGTGGTTGAGCAGGTTGGCGCTGATGGCAATCACCACCGGCAGCGTGCCGATCATCATGGTGGGCAGTGGCCCGCCGGTGCGCTGGATGGCGCTGGCCAGGCAGATGTAGTACAGCAGGTTGCCCACCACCGAGAGTTTGAGGGCCTCCAGCCAGTCGGCCCGGGTCAGGCGCGACAGTTCGGCCCGGTCCAGCCAGCCCAGCGGCAGGGCGATGAGCCCAAAGGCCAGGTAGCGCCCGAAGGCCTGGAGTGCCGGGGGGTATTCGGGCAGCAGCAACGGCCCCACAAACACCAGCCCCCACATCAGGCCCGCCGCCAGGGCAAACGCCACACCAGTCACCATCGCTCAGTCCATTCGGTTCAAAGGCCGCGAGTGTGACCGAAACGGTGGCGCGGGTCTTGTACCAGCTTGCGCTCAGCCCCTGACCTGGCGCTGGTAGCGGGCGGGGGTGACGCCGTAGCGGCGCACAAAGGCCTTGTTCAGGTGCGACTGGTCGCACAGCCCGGTGGCGGCGGCCACCTCCGCCGGGGCCATGCCCGCGGCCAGGCGCTGCTTGGCGTTGACCAGGCGGCGGGCCATCAGCATCTGGTGGGGTGACACGTGGTACTGGCGCTGGAACTGGCGCAGGAAGTGGAAGGGGCTCAGGCCCGCCACGCGGGCCAGGTCGTCCAGCGTCAGGCGGTCGGCCAGGTGGTCGTTCATGTGGTCCAGCACAGCGGCAAAACGGGGCGCGGCACCGTCGTGCCCGGTGGGGCGGCGGCGGGCCAGGGGGCGCAGT
>DASUON010000401.1:0-5539 GCA_036276615.1 Burkholderiaceae bacterium | reverse complement strand
CCCCCCAACCCCACCAGCCCGGGGTGTAACCCCTAGAATGCAGCACGTCGGCTGCTCCACGCCCCACTCCCACCGCCCTTTTGTTCTTGTTCATGACGTCCAGCAACGCCTCCTCCGTCTTCAAGCGCCTGCTGTGGTCGCTGGTGTTGACGTCGTTCTGGATGGCGCAGTCGCTGTCGGTCTGGGCCTGGGACCTGAAACTGGCCTACGCGCTGGAAAATCCCCCGGCGCCGGGCGCGGTGCCTCGCGGTCCAGCCCCGGTGTGGGAAGACCCCCTGAACGACTTCATCCTGGCCCTGGACCAGCCCCAGGCTCGGCGGCAACCGGTGGCCGAGGTGCCAGCGCCAGCCCCGGTGGCTCCTGCTCCCGCGCCTGTGGCTGACGTGGTGCTCACCCCCACCGCCCCCCCCGCTGCACGCCCCAACCGCGAACAGGAAGCGCCCTTGGGCGTGGGCGACCAGATCGCCATCACCGTCTTCGGCCAACCCGATTTGTCGGCCGAAGTCACCGTGGGCGAAACCGGCTTCATCATGGTGCCGCTCATTGGCACGCTCAACGTGCTCAACCTGTCGGCGGCCCAGCTTGAAACGCTGGTGGCCCGTCGGCTGAAGGAAGGTGGCTACCTCAAGAACCCGGGCGTGTCGGTGCAGATTCGGCAGCTGCGCAGCCAGCAGGTTTCGGTCATGGGCGAGGTGCAACGCCCCGGGCGCTACCCCCTGCAAGGCCGCATGACGGTGCTGGAGGCCCTGGCCACCGCGGGGGGCCTGACCCAGCGGGCCGACCGCCAGGTAGTGCTGCTGCGCAAACCGGACACCCCGGCGTCGGGTGATCTGGGCGTGCGTGAGGAAATCCGCATCCAGCTCGACACCACGGGCGGCGGTTTGCGGGGCCAGCTCGACGCCACGCTCAAGAACGACGACGTGGTGTTTGTGGGCGTCCAGAAACAGTTTTATGTGCTGGGGGAAGTTCGGCGCCCGGGGGCCTACCCCATGGAGCCGGGCATGAACGTGATGAAGGCGCTGTCCATCGGCGGTGGCGTCACCGAGCGGGGCTCCAGCCGACGCATCAAGATCCACCGGACCGACGAGCAAAAGGTGTCGCACGAACAGCCCGCCACCCTGACCACCCCCGTGGAACCCGACGACGTCATCCACGTGGACGAACGCCTGTTCTGAAACCCAACGCCCCACGCCGCGCATGCAGAACACCCTTCATGACCCAGGCATCTCGCTGACACAGATCGGCGCGATGCTCGCTGCCCGCAAAACGCTCATGGGCGTGGTGTCGATGGTCACGGTGGTCGCCGCCATCGGCATTTCGCTGGCGCTGCCCAAGACCTACACCGCCAAAGCGGAGATCTACATCGAATACCGCGGGGCCGACCCCATCCTGGGGCGCCAGTTTTCGGCCATGCAGGACGAAAGCTACATGGCCACGCAGGTGGACATCATCCGCAGCGACGACGTGGTGCGCCACATCATCGACAGCACCCGGGCCATGGAACAACCGGCCATGCGTGAGCTGGCCAACGGCAAGGACGAAGCCGTGGTGCGCAACACCCTGCTCAAGGCCATTTCCGCCGACCTGGAAGTGGTGCCCCGGCGCAACAGCCGTGTGCTGGAGTTGCAGTTTTCGGCCAAAGACCCCGCGTTTGCCCGCGACGCCCTGAACGCCGCCATCAAGGGTTACATGGACATCACCAGCAAGATCCACACGGCCCCGGCCAAGACCCGGCAGGAGCAGTACAGCGCCCAGCTGCTGGCCCTGCAAACCGAGGTGGACCGCATTCAAGGGGAAATCACCGCCTACCAACAGCGCGAAGGCATTCTGGACGCCGACGAGCGGCTGGACACCGGTGCCCGCCAGTTCGCCGACCTCAATGGCCGCCTGCTGGGCATCCAGGCCTCCATGGCCGAGGCCGGCACCCGCAAGCGGGCCGTGCAAAGCCTGGTGGCGGGCGGCACCAAGGTGTCGGACGTGCCCGAAATCTCCCGCCTGGAAGGGGTGAGGGACATTCGGTTGCGGCTCATCGACGTGGACAGTCGCCTCAGTGAAGCCTCGGGGGTGCTGGGACCCAACCACCCCAAGTACAAGGCCTTGCTCGCCGACCGAGACGCCCTGGTCTCCCAGCTGGAGCGGGCCGCCAGCAGCGCGCTGCAGTCCATCGAGCAAGAAGAGCGCCGTTTTGCCGATCAGGCCGGGCAGTTGCAAAGGGACATTGCGGCGCGGCAGCAGCAAATGCTGGAGATGAAGAAGCACCGCGACGTCATCGCCTCGTACCAGCGGCAGCTGGCCAGTGCCCAGCAGGTGTACAACGCCGCCGTGGCCCGTTACGACGAGATCCTGATTCAAAGCAACGTCAACACCCCCACCATTGCCGTGCTGCAGTGGGCTGAAAGGCCGGTGCGCCACTCCAAGCCCAACATCGTCAACAACATCATCGTCAGCGTCCCGGGCGGGCTGATCCTGGGCTTGCTGTGTGCTCTGCTGCTGGAGCTGAGCTACCGCCGGGTCCGCTGCGCGGAAGACCTGCAGGGCGGCCTGCCCGTGCCTGTGTTGGGGGCGTCATGACCGAGCGCGACAAACCTGGCCATGCGCCCGAGGGGGTTTCGCCCTTGTTCCGACACTCGGAATCCGACGAGTCCATCCAGACCAGCCAGTTCCGCGACAGCGAGCTGGTGTCCATGATCGGAGAAGGCTCTGGCGATGTCTCGCCCGACGACCTGGCCGGACGCATGGGCCAGGCGTTTGTCAACGCCAAGAAGCTCACCCAGGACGAAGTGGTCCGCATCGTGCGCTTGCAACGGCGCAAGCGCATCCGGTTTGGCGAGGCCGCCATCCGCATGGGCCTGCTCACCGAAGAAGACGTGCACGAGGTGCTGGCCCGGCAGTTCAACTACCAGACCATTGCCAGGCACAGTGGGGGCTCGCAACGCAAGATCAGCAGCCGCCTGCTGATTTCCCACAGCCCCTACAGCGCGGAGGCCGAGGCCATTCGGCGCTTCCGCTCCGAAATCCTGCTGCGCACGGGCGAGCAAGACTGCCTGGTGATCACGCTGGTCAGCCCCAACTCGCGTGAAGGCAAAAGCCACCTGGCCGCCAGCCTGGCCATTGCCTTTGCCCAGCTCAACCTGAAAACGCTGCTGATCGACGCCAACCTGCGCAAACCCGCGCAGCATCAGTTTTTCGACCTGAGCAACAAGACCGGCCTGTCCACCATGCTGGTGGGGCGCACCCTGCCCACCCTGGACCTGTCGCACACCGTCACCGACCACCTGAACGTCATCACCGCGGGGCCCAAACCCCCCAACCCCAGCGAAATCCTCAGCCAGCCCGCGCTGTCCGAGCTGCTGGACAAGTTCAGGCCCGACGTGAAAGTCATCATCATCGACACCCCGCCCACCCGGGTGGGGCCGGACGCCCAGATCATTGCGCCACAGGCCGGCAACGTCATCATGGTGTGCCGCAAGGACTCGACCAGCATCACGGCCCTGCAAAAGGCCTACCGCGACATGGAAACCACATCCGTTCGCATCCTGGGCTCGTTCTTCAACACCGTTCCCGCCCCTGCGGGCATGTCGGTGGGCCTGCTGCGGCGGTGGCTGGGGCGCATGGGACGCAGCACGGACTCCGAATGAAACGGGCCGTGGCATGGTGGCTGGTCTGCATGGGCTGGGTCCTGCCGTCCGTTCAGGCCCAAACCTGGGTTCCGTTCACCCCAAGCTGGGGCCCCATGGTGCAGGCCGCCGACGCCAGTGCACTGAACAAACCCCTGGAGGCCGCCGATGCCCTCAGTGTGGTGGGCGCACAGTTCAAGCGCGTGGGGCGGGACCTGCGCCCGGGCACCGCGGACGACACCCGGGTGCGCCTCTTTGGCGTGAACCTCACCCACGAAGCCGCCTTTCCCGCCCCTGAACAGGCCCGGGACGTGGCCCAGACCCTGCGCAGCATGGGGTTCAATGCGGTGCGGCTTCACCACCTGGACACCCTGCCGACGTCCGACCCTGCGGTGTTCCGCTCCACCCTCACCGAAGCGGCCTACCCCAGCCTGCACGCCGGTGCCGTGGCCCGGCTGAAGACCTTCATCGACGAACTGAAGCAGCAAGGCCTGTACATCAACCTCAACCTGATGGTGGGTTACGCCTTCCGGCCCCAGATCGACGGCGTCCCGGCGCTGGACGACGCTGGCACCTCGCCTGGCCTGGGCTCGGCGGTGCATGTGTTTCACCCCGTGCTGGTGGCACGGCAAATCGAGCACGCACGCAAGCTCCTGGCCGCGTTGGGCCTCAAGGACAACCCGGCGCTGGCGCAGGTTGAAATCATCAACGAATCCTCCCTGGCGGGCACCTGGCTGGATTGGGACCGAAACACCTGGACGCGCCAGATCCGCGGCCCCTATGCGGTGGAACTGGAACGGCAATGGCAGCAATGGCTGAAACAGCGGCATGGCTCCCTCGCGGTGGCCTGTCAGCACTGGCAGACCCGCACCTGTGACGTGACCGACCTGGCGCTGCTCACACCGGAAGAAGCGGACAAGCTGCAAGGCGGAGCCACTCCTGGGCTGTGGCGCAAACTCACCCAAAAGGGGCGGGAGTGGCTGGCCAAAACCTGGCCTGCGTCGCGTGCAGACGCGTCGGTCGCTCTCCCTGACCTGACCGCCATCCACCCCAAGGTGCTGGACACCTTGCAGTTTGTGGCCGAGGTGGACCGCCGTTTTGTGCAGACCCTGCGCCAAACCGTGCACGACGCCACCCGCCCCACCCTGCCGGTGACCGGCACACAAGTCAACTTTGGGGCACCGCTGACCTTTGTGTCCCATGCGGGCATGGACTACGTGGACGCCCACTTTTACGTGGACCACCCGGAGTTCCCGGGCGGCACGTGGTCCGACACCGATTGGCGCATCCGCAATCGCCCCATGTCCGGCGGTGAACTGGAGAACCTGCTGGCGCTGGCCACCCATCGGGATCCGCAACGGCCCTTTGTGGTCAGCGAGTTCAATCAACCCTCCCCCTCCACCTGGGGGCACGAAGTGCTGGCCCTCACCGCGGCGGTGGCGGCGTTGCAAGACTGGGATGGCTTGTACTTTTTCGACTACACCCTGCGCCACGACGCCCGGGTGACCCCGCACAACTTCAACCTCCAGGGCGACTGGCCCAAACTCAGCACGGTGGGCATGGCCGCCCACCTGTTTCGCGATGGCCGATTGGCCCCGCTGACACCCAGCCTGGCACTTCCAGCCCCCGACGCGGCGCTGTGGTTCAGTGCCGCCACCGATCGGCGGCCCGACACCTGGGTGCGTCATGTGCAGCAGCGGCTGCATGTGCCCTTGGAGACCGCGGTGCGGCAGCGGGTGGGGCAGCAACCCAAGGGGCCGTCGGTGACGTCCGGGGCGGGCGGGGGCAGCCCCCTCACCTACGCGCCCGCGGACCGACTCACCACGTTGAACACCACCACACACCAGCTCATCCTGGGGCAGTCATCGGGAGCGGCGCACACCACGGTTGGCAGCGTGACCCTCGACACCCCGCAACCGGAC
>DASUON010000400.1:0-5412 GCA_036276615.1 Burkholderiaceae bacterium | reverse complement strand
GTCGGCCTGCGCCTGGGCTTGTTCTTCTGTGCCCATGGCCGCCAGTTCGGGGTCAGGGTCGCGGGTCAGTTCGAGGGCTGCGGCCAGGTCGGCTTCCCGCTGGCGGTAGCGGTCGTAGGCGTCGGCCACCGCCTGGGCGTCGGCGTGTTCGCGGGTGAGGCGTTTGAAGCGCTCCAGGTCGGACACCACGTCGTGTGCGCTCAGCAGCGCATCCAGTTCGTGCAGGCGCAGCCGATGGCGTTCAAGGGTGTGGCGGATGAAGGGTTTCATGGGTGGGCAGCAACAGGGGCCGCTTGACCTGTGCCCACCTGGCGGTGCGCAGGTGTGCGGCCAAGGTTTGGGGCGAAGGCCATATCGGGCCGTGTGTGGGCCGAAGGGGCTAGCGGCGGTTGTCGCGCCCGTCGGAGCGCAGGAACAGCCGCGACAAGGTGTGGGCGGTGGCGGCGCGGGCGTCGGCGTCACCCGCGTGCAGCTCGGCCAGGGGGCCGTGCATCATTTTTTGGGTGAGGCCGCGGGCCAGGGCTTCGAGCACGGCGTCCACCGACTCGCCCTTGGCCAACAGCTTGCGGGCGCGGGCCAGCTCGGCTTCGCGCCAGGCGTCGGTCTGGGCATTGAGTTGCTGGATGAGCGGCACCACGCCGCCGCGGCGCGGGTCGCGCTGGTCCATCCAGTGCATGAAGCTTTTCACGCCAGCGTCGATGATGGCCTCGGCCTGGGCCACCGCGGCCTGGCGGTTTTCCTTGCCGGTCTGCACCACGCTGGCGAGGTCGTCCACGGTGTACAGGTAGACATCGTCCAGGGCCTTGACCTCGGGCTCAATGTCCCGTGGCACCGCCAGATCGACCATGAACATGGGGCGGTGGCGGCGTTTTTTCAGCGCCCGTTCCACCGCGCCCAGCCCGATGATGGGCAGGGTGCTGGCGGTGCAGCTGACCACAGCGTCGAACTCGGGCAATCGGTCCGGAATGTCTGACAGGCGCAGCACTTCGGCGCCGAAACGGGCGGCCAGTGCCTCGCCGCGCTCCAGCGTGCGGTTGGCAATGGCCATGCTTTTGGGGTTTTTGGCCGCGAAGTGGGTCGCGGCCAGCTCGATCATTTCGCCCGCGCCGACGAACAGCACGCGGATGTCCTTCAGGTCTTCGAACAATTGGCCTGCCAGCCGCACGGCCGCTGCCGTCATGCTGATGGAATGCGCCCCGATCTCGGTGGAGGTGCGCACCTGCTTGGCCACGGCAAACGAGCGCTGGAACAGCTGGTGCAACGTGGTGCCCAGGGCTCCAGCCTGTTCGGCGGCGCGCACGGCGTCTTTCAACTGGCCCAGGATCTGGGCTTCACCCAGCACCATGCTGTCCAACCCGCTGGCCACGCGGAAGGCGTGGCGGGCCACCTGATCCCCTTGCAGGGTGTAGCTGTGCTCCAACAGGGTTTGCGGGCTGACGCCACCGGTCTGGGCCAACCAGTGCAGCGTGGGTTCGATGCTGTCGTGCTCGCTGGCGCAGTACACCTCGGTGCGGTTGCAGGTGGACAGCAGCGTGGCCTCGGGCTGGCGGGCCACGGTCTGGCGCAAACCGCTCAGGACTTCGGGCACGCGGTCGATGGCAAACGCAAACCGGCCTCGCAGGTCCAGCGGTGCGGTGTGGTGGTTGATGCCAAGTGCCCAGACGGCCATGGATGAGGTGAAGGTAGGGGTTGGGCGGTTGAGCGAGTGCGAATTATAAAATTTCGGAGCATGACCTCGACACTGGCCCTCACCCACCTGCTGAATTTCCTGGCACCCGCCTGTGGCGTGGGGCTGTTGATGGGCGTGGCCGAGGTGCTGGCACACCGGCGGCAGGGCGGCGGGCCAAGCTGGATGCGGCAGTTGGCCGCGGCCTGGGCGCAGCACACCGCCGTGGGGGGCGCGGTGCTGATGCTGGGGCTGGCCTTGCTGGAGCGTGACGGCAAGATGCTGACCTACACCGCTCTGGTGCTGAGCCTGGGCCTGCTGGCAGCCTGGCGCACCCGGCGTTGAGTGCACCCGGCGCGGGGGTGCGTGTTCTCGCGTCGCTCAGCCCACAGGGCTGAACAGGTCCACCCGGTCGGTGATGATGCCGTCGGTGCCCAGGTCCCACAGCCGCTGCGCGGCCCATTCGTCGTTGACGGTGTAGCTCAGGCAGCGCATGCCTGCGGCGTGAACCTGCGCCACCGTGTCGGCTGACCACAGCGCGTGGTTGCAGACCACGGCCACGCAGCCCAGTGCCTGGGCGCGGTCCAGCCAACCGCTCCACAGCGTGTCCAGCAGCAGGCCGCGGGGCAGCTCGGGGGCGGCAGCTTGCGCGGCGGCCAGGCTGTCGGGCTGGAACGACGTGAGCAAGGGGGGGCATGGCGGACGTTGGGCATCCAGCCGATGCGGAGCGCTTTCGGCCTGAGTGGCCCACAGCGTTTGCAGGGTGCGGGCCACCACACGGCCCGTGTCGGCTTCCTGCCCCGGGGTGGGTTTGATTTCCACGTTCAGGGCAAAACCGTTGGCCAGGCAGTAGCGCGCCAACGCCTCCAGCGTGGGCAGGGGCTCGCCCGCAAAGGCGCGGGAGTGCCATTGCCCGGCGTCCAGTTGGCTCAGTGTGGCCCAGGGCCGGGTGCCCGCCACGCCGTGCCCGTTGGTGGTGCGTTCCAGCGTGGCGTCATGCAGCAGGAAGGGCACGCCATCGGCGCTGAGCTTGGCGTCACATTCAAACATGCGGTAGCCATGCGATGCGCCCAGCCGGAAGGCAGCCAGGGTGTTCTCGGGGGCCAGCTTGCCCGCGCCGCGGTGGGCGATCCAGCGGGGGTAGGGCCAGGGGCTTGAGGGCAGGGGGGCGGTCATGCGTCAGGGGCGGTTCGAGATTCTTGCCAGCGTTGGATCAGCGCTTCAAACGACGGTGGGTTCTGCGCGTAGCACAGGCTGCCTTCGGGCAATTGGACCCAGGCTTGTTTGCTTTGGGTCCACAGGTGGCCCACCGGCGACAAGCCGCGGGTGTCGTCGAGGGTGCCGGGCTTGATGCTGAGGAAGCGGTTTTGCCCCAAGGCTTGGTGAAACAGTCGGGTGCCGCATTGCGGACAGAAACGCCCGGCCAGCCGTTGGCCCGATGGCGTGGTTCGCACCCACTCGGACAGTTCACCCTGGTGCAACTGCACCACGGGGTTCTCGATCCACAGCGCCATGCCAAACGCACTGGACGACTGGCGCTGGCACTCGGTGCAGTGGCAGGCAAACAGCGTGGCCGACTGGCCGGTGACTTCGTAGACCACCTGCCCGCATTGGCATTGCCCGGTGAAGCGTTCGGGCTTGCAGGGTGTGTCTGCGGGGCTCATGCCGACTCGGTGTCGATGCGCCGCCCGCTGGCCGCGTCAAAGTGGTGGACGCGGTTGGGGCGGGGGGTCACGTGCACCGTGCTGCCCAGGGCAGGGGCGGGCTGGGCTTCGTCCATGCGGACGATGAGCGCTTCGCCATTCAGGCGGGCATACACCAGCCGTTCGGCCCCCAGCAGTTCCACGGTTTCCACCGTGACCGCCCAGCCTTGGTCCGGTGTCAGGTCCAGGTGTTCGGGGCGGATGCCCAGCAGGTGGCCGGGGCGGGTGCCGGGGGCATTTTTCAGCAGGTTCATGGGCGGCGAGCCGATGAAGCTGGCCACAAAGGTGGTGGCGGGGCGGGCGTACACCTCTTCGGGGGTGCCGAACTGCTCCATGTGGCCGCCGTTCATCACGATCATGCGGTGCGCCAGGGTCATGGCCTCGACCTGGTCGTGGGTGACGAACAGGCTGGTGATGCGCAGCTCGCGGTGCAGTTTTTCAATTTCCAGCCGGGTTTGGGCGCGCAGCTTGGCGTCCAGGTTGGACAGCGGTTCGTCAAACAGGAACACCTGTGGCTCGCGCACGATGGCCCGGCCCATGGCCACGCGCTGGCGCTGGCCGCCCGACAGTTCGCGAGGCTTGCGTTCCAGCAGGTGCCCCAGCTCCAGGATGGCGGCGGCCTTGTCCACGCGGCGCTTGATCTCCTCCACCGGGGTCTTGCGGATCTTCAGACCGTAGGCCATGTTGTCGAACACGCTCATGTGGGGGTAGAGCGCGTAGTTCTGGAACACCATGGCGATGTCGCGCTCGGCCGGCTCCAGCGTGTTGACCACCCGGGGGCCGATGGCAATGTCGCCACTGGTGATGTCCTCCAGGCCCGCCACCATGCGCATCAGCGTGGACTTGCCGCAGCCCGACGGGCCGACGATGACGATGAACTCGCCATCCGCCACCTCGGCGTTCAGGCCGTGGATCACCGGCACGGCCTTGGGGCCGTGGCCATAGCGTTTGACGACATTGCGAAAAGAGATGGATGCCATGATTTTGATAGCTGCTTACGCTTATATACAAAGCGGTAGAGGCAAATTTTGTTGTTGATTTTTGGGTGGAATCACTTCTCGGTGTCCACCAGGCCTTTGACAAACCATTTCTGCATCAGCATCACCACCACCGCGGGGGGCACCATGGCGATGATGGCCGTGGCCATGACCACGTTCCACTCGGTGTACACCTCGCCGAAGATGGCCCGCTTGATGCCCAGCACCACCGGGTACATGGTTTCGTCGGTGGTGACCAGCAGCGGCCACAGGTACTGGTTCCAGCCGTAGATGAACTGGATGACGAACAGCGCCGCCATGCTGGTCTTGGACAGCGGCAGCAGCACGTCCCAGAAAAAGCGCATGGGCCCGGCCCCGTCGATGCGGGCGGCTTCGGCCAGCTCGTCGGGCACGGTCAGGAAAAACTGGCGAAACAAAAAGGTGGCCGTGGCCGAGGCGATCAGCGGCACCGTCAGGCCCGCATAGGTGTTGAGCATCTTCAGGTTGGACACCACCTCGTAGGTGGGGCCAATGCGCACCTCCACCGGCAGCATCAGCGTGACGAAGATCATCCAGAACACCAGGCTGCGCAGCGGGAAGCGGAAGTACACGATGGCAAACGCCGACAGCAGCGAAATGGCGATCTTGCCCACCGCGATGGTCATGGCGCTGACAAAGCTGACCCACAGCATGGGCAGCACGGGGGCGATGGTGCTGCCCCCGCTGGTCTTGCCACCCAACAGCGCCAGGCGGTAGCTTTCCCACACGTTGCTGCCGGGCCAGAGCGACAGCGGGTGGCTGCTGGAGATCTGTTCGGCGGTCTGGGTGGAGCCGATCAGCGTGACCAGCACCGGAAACGCCACCACCAACACCCCCACGATGAGGATGCAGTGGGCCAGCAGGGTGAGCCAGGGGCGTCGTTCGATCATGTCAGTACTGCACTTTCTTTTCGACAAAGCGGAACTGCACCACCGTCAGGGCGATGACGATGCCCATGAGGATGACCGACTGGGCTGCCGATCCGCCCATGTCCAGCGCCTTGAAACCGTCGTAATACACCTTGTAG
>DASUON010000399.1:0-7796 GCA_036276615.1 Burkholderiaceae bacterium | reverse complement strand
CTTTGGCAAGGCCCTGCACAAGAAGCTGGAAGACAAGGGCCTGGTGGGGCTGGCGTATTACGAGCTGGGTTTTCGCACCATCACCAACAGCAAGCGCCCCATCACCAAGCTGGAAGACCTGGAGGGCCTGAAGCTGCGCGTCATCCCCAACCCCATCAACGTCGATTGGGTGAAGGCCCTGGGTGCCAACCCCACGCCGCTGCCCTTCCCCGAGCTGTACGCCGCCCTGGAACAAGGCGCGGTGGACGGGCAGGAAAACCCCTTTTCCACCATCAACTCGGCCAAGCTGTACGAGGTGCAAAAGCACATGGTGCTGTCCAACCACCAGTACAACCCGCAGTCGGTGGTCGTCAGCAAGAAGTTCTGGGACAAGCTCAGCCCGGCGGAACAAAAAATCCTGGCCGACGCCGCCGTCGAATCGGCCAAGTTCCAGCGTGAACAGGCCCGCGCCCAAGCCGCCGGCATCCTGGACAACCTGAAGAAGAACGGCATGCAGGTCACCCAGCTGTCGGCCCAGGACATGGGCCGCCTGCGCGACAAGATGCGCCCCGTCACCGCCAAGTACGCCGTTTCGGTGGGCCAGGAAACGGTGCAGGCCGTCCAGGCCGAAATCGCCAAGGTGCGCAAGTGAGTTCCCACCCCAGCGCCCCCAAGGTCCTGCTGCTCAACGGGCCCAACCTCAACCTGCTGGGCACCCGCGAGCCCGGCCAGTACGGCCACACCACCCTCGCCGATGTGGAGGCCCGCTTCTGCGCAGCCGCCCAGGCGCGGGGCTGGGAAGCCGAGTGTGTGCAAAGCAACTGGGAAGGGGCCTTGCTGGACAAGATCCACGAGTACGGCCGCCTGTTTGCCAACGGCCAGGCCGTGGGCGTGGTGCTCAACCCCGGGGCCCTCACCCACACCAGCGTGGCCCTGCACGACGCCATCAAGGGCGTGGGCGGGCTGCCGGTGATCGAGGTGCACATCTCCAACGTGCACGCCCGCGAAGCCTTCCGCCACCACTCCTGGGTGTCGCCCGTGGCCGCGGGCATCGTCGTCGGCTTCGGGGTGGACGGCTACCTGCTGGCGCTGGACGGCCTGGCCCGCACAACGTCTTCCCCTGCCTGAACCTGTGTTGTCTCCCACCATGATCAACGGTCACACCGAACTGATTGCCCACATCGGCTACCCCACGCACAGCTTCAAGTCGCCGCAGATCTACAACCCGTATTTCGAACATGCGGGCATCAACGCGGTGGTGGTGCCCATGGGCTGCCAGGCGGCCGACTACCCCGCCTACCTCAAGGCGGTGTTCAGCCTGACCAACATCCGGGGCGCACTCATCACCATGCCCCACAAGGTGACCACGGTGGGCTTGCTGGACGAGGTCACCCCCGCCGTGCGCGTGGCCGGTGCCTGCAACGCGGTGCGCCGCCTGCCCGATGGCCGCCTGCTGGGCGACATGTTCGACGGCGCCGGCTTTGTGCGCGGCGTGCAGCGCAAGGGCCTGAACCTGCGCGGCGCACGGGTGCTGGTGGTGGGCACCGGCGGCGTGGGCTGCGCCATTGCGGCCTCGCTGGCGGGCGAAGGGGTGGGCCACATGGCGCTGTTTGACCTCAACCCGCAAGCCGCAGACAACCTGGCCCAGCGCCTGAAGCAGCACCACCCCGCCATTGAGGTGCGCACCGGCAGCAACGACCCTGCCGGGTACGACCTGGTGGTCAACGCCACCCCCATGGGCATGAACGAGGGCGACCCCCTGCCCATGGACATGGCCCGCATCGCCCCCGACACCTTTGTGGGCGAGGTGGTGATGCGCACCGAAATGACCGCCTTCCTCCAGGCCGCCCGCGCCCGCGGCTGCCGGGTGCAGGTGGGCTCGGACATGCTGTTCGAGCAGATTCCCGCCTACCTGGAGTTTTTTGGCCTGCCCACCACCACCGCCGAAACGCTGCGCGCCGTGGCGCGGCTGGATTGAACCGCCCCCACCCACCATGCCCCACACCGCCAACCCCATCGACCGCGAAGCCGTGCCCCACATGCCCAACCGCCTGGGGCTGGAGGGCATTGAGTTCATCGAATACGCCACCACCCGCCCGCAGGCGCTGGGCCAGGTGCTGGAGGCCATGGGGTTTCGCGCCGTGGCCCGCCACCGCTCGCGCGAGGTGGTGCTGTACCGCCAGGGCAGCATGAACCTGGTGGTCAACGCCCACGCCGACGACGCCCGCGTGTCCGCCACCACCGACGGGGCCCCCGTCATCTCCGCAGTGGCGTTTCGCGTGCGGGATGCGCTGCACGCCCACCGCGCCTGCCTGCAACTGGGTGCCTGGGACGTGGCCAGCCACGCACAGGCCATGGAGCTGCACATCCCGGCCATCCAAGGGCCGGGGGGCAGCCGCTTCTACTTTGTGGACCGCTGGCGCGAGTTCAGCATTTACGACGTGGACTTTGTGCCCATTCCCGGCGTCGATGCGCACCCTCCCGCGCTGGCGGGGTTGGGGTACTTCGGCATCGTGCAGTACATCGGGGCGTCGCGCACCCGCGAGTGGGTGGCCTACCTGGAAACGCTGTTCAACTTCATCACCATCCCCGACGATCGGCGCTTTGGCATCCTGCCCTCGGGCACGCTGCTGGCCAGCCCCTGTGGCCAGTTCCTGTGGCAGTTGGTGGAGCCCGATCCACGCATGGAAGACGACGCCAGCCCCGAGTGCCTGCAACGCATCGGCCTGGGCACGCCCGACGTGCATGCCGCGGTGGCGTTGCTGAGCCAGCGGGGCATGGCCTTCGTCGATTCCGCCCACCTGCACCCCGAAGACCGCGGGGCGCTCACCCGCGCCGCCCTGGGCTCGGTGTCGTTCGAGCTGGTGCACCAACCCACCCAACCCCTGTACGCCTGAGGGCCGCGCCATGAACCGCCTGCACCGCTTCGGCATGGACACCATCACCCTCGCGGGTTCGCTGGACGCCAAACTGGCCGCCATGCGCAGCGCGGGGTTCGACCAGGTCATGCTCAGCGCCCGCGACCTGGTCGGCCACCCCGGCGGCGTGCCCGCCGCCACCCAGGCGGTGCGCGACAGCGGCCTGCGGCCCACGGGTTTTCAGGTGCTGCGCGATTTCGAGGGCCTGTCGGGCCACCTGCACGACTACAAGGTGGACATTGCCCAGGCCATGCTCCAGATGTGTGAGGCCACCGGAGCCAAGGTGCTGCTGGCCTGCTCGTCCACCTCGCGGCATGCGTCGCAAGACCCCGACGACCTGGCCCGCGACCTGCGCAAGCTGGCCATGCTGGCCCTGCCCCTGGGCATCCAGGTGGCCTACGAGGGCCTGAGCTGGGGCCGCACCATCAACGAATACACCACCGCCTGGGACGTGGTCTGCCGGGCCGACTTTCCCAACCTGGGGCTGGGACTGGACTCGTTCCACATGCTGGCCGCCCGCACCCCGCTGACCGCCCTGGACAGCGTGGACCCGGACAAGATCTTCCTGGTGCAGCTGTCCGACTTCATGTGGCAGGACGCCCACAGTTTTGAAGAACGCATGGCCACCGCCCGCACCTTCCGGGTGTTCCCCGGCGAGGGCGTGCACAGCGAGCAGCTGGCCGAGCTGGTGATCCAGCTGGAGCGCCTGGGCTACCGGGGCGACTACAGCTTTGAGGTGTTCAACGACGACTACCAGCAACTGCCCCTGCAGCGGGTGGCCCAACGCGCCCGACGCAGCGCCCTGTGGCTGAGCGAGGCGGTGTTGCACCGCCCCGCCCCCTTGCCCGCCTGGACCATGGCCTCCACGGACTGACCCGCGCAGGCCCCTGCCATGCGCCGGGTGTATTGACCCTGCCGCGCGATGGCGATACCGTGGCACCTCCATCGTCCTGCCGTCTGCCCACGGAGATGCCATGAGCCCTGCTTCCCCCCTGCGCCGGGGGCACACCCAAGCCCCCGAGGCCCGCGAGGCCGTGGCCCAGCTTCACGCCCAACTGGCCCTGCCCGACCTGGCCGCCGTGGCGTTTTTTTGCTCGCCCAGCCATGACCTGGACGCCCTGGCTGACGAAATGAACCGCCGCTTTGCCGGGGTGCCTGTGGTGGGCTGCACCACAGCCGGCGAAATCGGTCCGCTGGGCTACCAGGACCACAGCCTGTGCGGCATGGGGTTTTCGGCATCGGCCTTTGTGGTGGAAACCGCCCTGTTCCCGTCGCTCCAGACGTTTGACATGGCCTCCGGTCAAGCCTTTGCCACCGCATGGGCCGAGCGGCTGGAGCAGCGCCAGGGCGGCCCCCACACCTTCGGCCTGCTGCTGATCGACGGCCTGTCGCTGCGCGAAGAACCGGTGGCGCACGCGCTGCAAGACGGCCTGGGCACGGTGCCGCTGCTGGGCGGGTCGGCAGGCGACGGCCTCAACTTTCAGCAAACCCGGGTGTTTCACCACGGGCGTTTTCATGCCGACAGCGCGGTGCTGTTGCTGGCGGCCACCACCTTGCCGCTGCGGTTGTTGCGCACCCAGCACTTTGTGGCCGATGGCGAGCGGCTGGTGGTCACCGACGTGGATGAGGCGCGGCGGGTGGTGCGCGAAATCAACGGCCTGCCCGCGGTGGCAGAGTACGCCCGGCTGGTGGGTGTGGCGCCTGAGCAACTCACCCCCGAACACTTCGCCAGCTGGCCCGTGGTGGTCATGATCGACGGCACCGACTACGTGCGCTCCATCCAGCACGCCAACCCCGATGGCAGCCTGACCTTCTACTGCGCCATCGACGAAGGCGTGGTGCTGCGCGTGGCCCACGGCCAGCACCTGCTGGAGCAGACCCAGGCCGCGCTGGCCGATGTCGAGCAAGAGCTTGGCAGCATTGAAGGCATGCTGGTGTGCGACTGCATCCTGCGCAACCTGGAAATCACCGCCAACGGCAGCAAACCCGCGGTGGCCGAATTGTTCAAACGACACAACGCCGTGGGCTTCAGCACCTACGGCGAACAGTTGGGAGGCGTGCACATCAACCAGACGCTGACGGGCATTGCTTTCGGCCCCCCTTCGGGGTAGCCCCACAGGCCCTGCCGACCACGACAGCGCACCCAGGAGAGGACGGATCCCATGAACCAGAACAACACCGCAGGAGCCGCGGCCGCGACTGCCGCCTTGCAGGCCGAAGTGACGCGGCTGCAGAAAATCGTCAATGCCCTCGTGCACCGCGCCGAGCGGGAAGCCAGCGCCAAAAGCTCCCATTTCGGCCTGTTCCAAAACGCCGTCCGGCTGGAAACCCAGGTGCAGCGCCGCACCGCCGAGCTGCAAGCCGCGCTGCATGAAAACGAACACATCAACCGCGACCTGACGCGCGAGCGTGAAGAACAGCGCACCCTCATCAAAAAGCTGGAAGAGGCCCACAACCAGCTGCTGCAATCGGAAAAACTGGCCTCCATCGGCCAACTGGCCGCCGGGGTGGCCCACGAGGTCAACAACCCCATCGGGTTCGTCAACTCCAACCTGGGCACCCTCCAGGCTTACGCCGCCGACCTGTTGAACCTGCTGCAACTGTACGAGGCGCTGGAGCCCGAACTCTCGCCCGCCTCGCGCGAGCGTTTGGCGGCGGCCAAAGCGCAGATCGACCTGGCCTATGTGCGCGACGACATGGTGGCCTTGATTGCCGAATCCATTGAAGGCACGGGGCGTGTGCGCCGCATCGTGCAAGACCTGCGTGACTTTTCCCGGCCCGCAGACGCCCAATGGCAACTGGCCGACGTGCACCAGGGCCTGGAAAGCACGCTCAACGTGGTGGCCAACGAAATCAAATACAAGGCCGACGTGGTGCGCGACTACGGCACCCTGCCCGCCATCGAATGCCTGCCCCAGCAGTTGAACCAGGTGTTCCTGAACCTGCTGGTCAACGCCGCCCAGGCCATTCCCGAGCGCGGCACCATCACCCTGCGCACCCGGGTCGATGGCGAGCAGGTGTTGATCAGCATCCAGGACACCGGTAGCGGCATCCCGCTCGAGATACGCGAACGCATCTTCGACCCCTTCTTCACCACCAAGCCCGTGGGCAAAGGCACCGGGCTGGGGCTGTCGGTCACCTACGGCATTGTGGAAAAACACAGCGGCCGCATCGAACTCGACAGCCTCCCCGGGCAAGGCACCACGTTCACCGTGCGCCTGCCCCTGCGCCAGCCCACCAACCCGCCAGACAGCGCCGACCCCTTCCCGGAGGGCTGAGCGCCCAACCAGGCCCTCGCTCGCGCAGCCCCCTCCTGCATGGGGCTTTTTGCCACCCACCGCTTTCACCACTTGAGAATACCGCTCTCTTTTTTAAACAAGCTGCGCCCCCGCACCATGGGGTGGATGTGCGCCCTGCTCATGGCATGGCCCACCCCGCAGGCCCTGGCACAACCCGCCGCACAACCCCCAGCACAACCCGCCGCCCAAGCCGTGCCCGACACCCTGGCCGCCCGTGTGGCGGTGTGCACCACCTGCCACGGCGACCAGGGGCGCGCCGGGCCCGACGGCTTCTACCCCCGCCTGGCGGGCAAACCCGCGGGCTACCTGTACAACCAGCTGCGCCACTTCCAGCAAGGGCGGCGCACCCACCGGCTCATGGCCCACCTGGTCGATCCGCTCAGCCCCGACTACCTGCGCGAGATGGCCCAGCACTTTGCCGCGCTGGACCTGCCCTACCCCGCCCCCCTGCCCACCACCGCCCCACCCGCCGTGCTGGCCCACGGCCAGCGCCTCGCCCGCGAAGGCGACCCGGCCCGCCAGCTGCCCGCCTGCACCGCCTGCCATGGCGCGGCCTTGACGGGCGTACAGCCCCACACCCCCGGCCTGCTGGGCCTGCCCCGCGACTACGTCAACGCCCAACTGGGCGCCTGGCGCACCGGCACCCGCCAGACCGCGGCCCCCGACTGCATGGCCCACATGGCCCGCGCACTGACGCTGGACGACATTGCCGCCGTCAGCGCCTGGCTGGCCGCCCAGCCCCTGCCCCGCAACACCCACCCGGCCCCGGCCTCCTCCACACCGCCGCCCCTGCGCTGCGCCGGAGGTCAACCATGAACGCCCGGCCTCGTGTCCGGGTCCACCCGGGGTGGCGCCCGCTCACCCTGCCCAAGGTCTTGGCGTTGGCGTGGGTGGGTGCGGTGTGCGTCGCCCTCGGCTGGCTGCTGTGGCCCAGTGCCCCGCTGCCCGTGGCCCCCTCAACGCCTGCTGCCTCCGCCGTACCCGACGCCGCGCACGCCACCCGCGTGGACCCAGGCCGCCTGCTGGCCACCCTGGGCAACTGCCAGCACTGCCACACCGAGCGCGGGCAAGCCCCTTACGCCGGCGGGCGGGCCATCACCACGCCGTTTGGGGTGGTGTACAGCAGCAACCTGACGCCGTCGGCCCAAGGCTTGGCGGGCTGGACCGCCGCCGACTTCTGGCGCGCCCTGCACCATGGCCAGTCGCGGAACGGGCGGTTGCTGACCCCGGCCTTCCCCTTCCCCAACACCACCCACATCACCCGGGCCGACAGCGACGCGCTGTGGGCCTACCTGCAAAGCCTGCCCCCGTCGGACCGCGCCGTGCCCCCGGCGGCGCTGGACTGGCCCTACAACACCCAGGCCGCGCTCAAGGTGTGGCGTGCGCTGTACTTCCGCCCAGCCCCGGAGGCGGCAGACGCCCCCCCGCCCGTAGCCGCCTCCACGGCGCCCACCTCTGCCGCCCAAACGGTGCAACGCGGGGCCTACCTGGCGCAAGGGCTGGCCCATTGCAGCGCCTGCCATGCGCCACGCAACGCCCTGGGCGGCAGCGCCGACCCGCTGGCGCTGACCGGCGGGCTGATGCCGGGCCAGAACGCCTA